>CAYZQZ010000001.1:0-25964 GCA_964480235.1 uncultured Reyranella sp.
GCCTGTTTGCCGACAAGGTGCTGCCGACGCTGCAGCGCGATGCGGCCTTTGCCGCTCCCCGGCCGGCGTCGGCGGGCGATTCTCCCAAGCGCGCCGCACACGGCGATATCTTCGCGCCGGCTTGAAGGTACGCATAGCCGGTCATATCGCCGGTCCGGCTACAGACCCCAGCGGCGCACGAACCACATCTTCGTCAGGTGCGCGAGCACGCAATAGGCGGCCAGCAAGCCCGCGAGGGCCGGCCAATAGGTCCACGGCAGCGGCACAAAGCCGAGCGCTGCTCCGACGGCACTGTGCGGCAGCGCGATGCCGACCGCACACACCGCGAGTGTCGTGGCGATGAGGGCAGGGCTCGCATGGCTCTGCAGGAAGGGGACCCGAGCGGTTCGGATGATGTGGATGATCAGGGTCTGGGTCAGCAGCGATTCGACGAACCAGCCGGTCTGGAACAGCGCCGGATTGGACCAAGCGTCGAAAACGACCAACATCAGCGCGAACGTCGCATAGTCAAACAGCGACGAGATCGGCCCGACGAGCAGAATGAATCGCAACAGATTGGCGATGTCCCACCGGCGTGGCGCGGCGAGATACTCCAAATCCACCGAATCGGTCGGAATGGCGCTCTGCGAGAAATCGTAGAGAAGATTGTTGGTCAGGATCTGCAGCGGCGCCATCGGCAGGAACGGCAGGAAAAGGCTGGCGCCCAGCATGCTGAACATGTTGCCGAAGTTCGAGCTCGCGCCCATGCGGATGTACTTCACGATGTTGGCGAAGATCCGGCGCCCCTCGAGAACACCCTCGTGCAGCACCAGCAGGCTCTTTTCGAGCAGGATGATGTCGGCCGATTCCTTGGCAATATCGACCGCGCTGTCGACCGAGATGCCGACGTCGGCGGCCTTGAGCGCCGGACTGTCGTTGATACCGTCGCCGAGGAAGCCCACGACATGGCCGTGCGCGGAGAGCGCGCGTACGATTCGTGCTTTCTGCTCGGGCGCGACCTTGGCGAATACGCGCGTGCGCGAGGCAAGCTCTGCCAGAGCCGTGTCGTCGAGCGCAGCGACGTGCGCGCCGGTCACGATCTCGCCTGGCTCCAGGCCGACTTCGCGGCAAATCTTGCGCGTGATGACTTCGTTGTCGCCGGTGACAACCTTTACGGCGACGCCCTTCTCCGCGAGCGCCGCGAGCGCCTGCCGTGCGCTTTCCTTGGGCGGGTCGAGAAAGGCGATATATCCCAGCAGCGTCAGCCCGGACTCTTCGGCGGCGCCGTAAGCCTGCCGCGGCTCGTCGAATTGCCGGTAGGCGACCGCCACGACCCGGAAGCCGTCCTCGTTGAGCGCCTGCGTCTGCTCCAGGGCGGCGTGGAAGTGGCTTTCGTCCAACGATCCTGACTCGTCGCCGGCCTCGTAACGGGTGCAGACGGCGAAGATCTCCTCAACCGCCCCCTTGCAAATCAGCAGGTGACGCCCGTCGGGCCGCGACACCACGACCGACATGCGCCGGCGCGAGAAGTCGAACGGGATCTCGTCGACTTTGGCATATCCCGCTTCCATGCCGTGCGAGCGCTGCAGTTCGACATGGGATAGAACCGCCGCGTCGAGCAAGTTGCGCAGGCCCGTTTGGAAGTGGCTGTTCAACCAGGCGAAATGCAGGACGCGTTCCGACTCCTCGCCATGCATATCGAGGTGCCGCTTCAGGATGATTCGGTCCTGGGTCAGAGTGCCGGTCTTGTCGGTGCACAGCACGTCCATCGCGCCGAAGTCCTGAATGGCGTTCAGGCGCTTCACGATCACTTTCAGGCGCGAGAGCGCGATCGCGCCCTTGGCGAGATTGACAGTCACGATCATGGGCAGCATCTCGGGCGTCAGCCCGACACCGATCGCCACGGCGAACAGCAGCGCCTCCAGCCAGTCATGCTTGGTGAATCCGTTGATCAGGAACACCGCCGGCACCATGACCGCCATGAAACAGACCATCAGCCAGGTGAAGCGGTCGACACCTCGATCGAAAGCCGTCGCCTGGCGCGCGCCCAGCACGTCGTGCGCCAGGCGCCCCCAGGCAGTCTTCAGCCCGGTCTCCGCCACCACGCCGATCGCGAAGCCGGACACGACGTTGGTTCCCATGAAGCAGGCGTTCGGCAGGTCGAACGCGCCGGCCGGCGTTGCCGCCCTCGCGGCCGATTTCTCGACCGGCATCGCCTCGCCGCTCAGCGCCGACTGATTGACGAACAGGTCCTTGGCCTCGAGCAGTCGCAGGTCGCCTGGAATCATGTCGCCCGCCGACAGGCGCACGACGTCGCCAGGCACGACGCGGTCCAGCGGGATGTCCACGAAATCCGCGCCGCCGCGGCGGACGCTGGCTGTCGTGTGCACCAGGCGACGCAGCTGCTGCGCGGCGCGGTTCGACCGGTGCTCCTGCACGAAGGCCAGGCCCACCGCCAGGATCACGATCACGCCGATGACGATGGCGGAGCGCAGGTCGCCCAGAAGCGCCGAAACGGCGGCCAACGCCAGCAGCAGCGCATTCAGGGGATTGCGGGCCCGCCCCCACAACTCGCCCAGGAAGGTCGGCGGCCGCTCGTGGCCGACCTGATTGGGCCCGAACCTCTCGAGGCGCAGGGCCGCTTCGTCCTCGGAGAGGCCGAGCGGAGCGGACCCGAGCGCCCCGCAGGCCTCGACGGGCGCCAAGAGACAAAGCTCCGCCAACCGCGCCGGGGCACGAGCATTGACTGGCTTGGGCGGCGCAACGGCCATCGCACCTTCCTGCGCCCCTATGAGCGGCCACTCCTTGACTTTCATCAAGTACGATTGCTCCGTGTTGAGGCATACTTGTGGTGCAATGGATGTCTGCCGCACCTCGGGTTTCATGGGCGCCGGGCTGCTTCTCGCCCTCGCGGCCCTGGCCGGCACGGCCGAGGCGCAGCGGCGCATGAACGACGACGAGGCACGCCGGATCATCATCGACGAATCGATCCGGCGCTGGAATGGCGAGTGCCCGTGTCCCTACAGCTACGCCTGGAACGGCAAGCAATGCGCCGAGAACAGCGCGTACATGAAGCGCACGCCCTATGCGCCCTACTGCTATCCGCAGGACGTGCCGTCGAGCGTGGTCTATCGCTACCGGATGGAGCGTGGCATCTAGGGTGGCTGTCGGTCAGACCAGACGCTTACTCATGTATACGGTGACGCCGAGTTCGCTCGTCTCCTCGCGATCGATCGCGTAGCCAAGCCGCAGATAGAGCTGCACGTTGGCCTCGAAGCGCCGGTTGGTATAGAGCCGCACATCGCGATAGCCGGCGGCGCGCGCGATGGCTTCGGCATGCGCCATCAGGGTGCGGCCGATGCCTTGGCCGTGCCGCTCCGGGGCTACGGCGACATTCTCGATCAGCAGGTGATCGGACCGGTCGATCGTTTCGATCAGGCCGGCCAGTTCACTGTCGTCGTAGGCGAGGTCTATGCGGTTCAACCGAACCGCCGTCTGGTAGTTCGCCGTCATGGGCTTCGGTTCGCGTCCGATCACCGGCACCCACTTGGCGTAGGCCGCGCGCGTCAGCGAGCGGACGGCGGCCGCATCGGCGGCCTCCGCCCTTCTCAGGGTCAGCATGACGGGCTAGGCGACGGCGAGGCCGGTCGCTTCGTCGAAGCCGGTCTTGAGGTTGATGCATTGCACCGCCGCGCCCGACGCTCCCTTGCCGAGATTGTCGAGCGAGGCCACCGCCAGCACGTTGCCGTCGGCCTCGTTGCCGTAAACCGCCAGTTCCATGGAGTTGGTGTTGACCAACCGGTCGGCGCGCAGGAACCGGTCCCGCTCCAGCCACTTGCGGTCGGCAAGCGGCCGCGTGGTCACGAACTTCTCGCCGGCATAGTAGTCGGAGAGCGTCTGATGCACGTCCTTGGCCGTCACCTGCTTCGTCGTGATGTCGCGGGTGATCGGCACGGTGATCAACATGCCCTGGGCGTAGTGGCCGACCGACGGCACGAACAGAGGCGCGTGCTTGAGGCCGGAGTACTTCTTCATTTCGGGCACGTGCTTGTGCGTGAGTTCGAGGCCATAGAGGCCGAACGGTTCGACGCCGGGCTGCTCATGAACCGCAATCAGTTCCTTGCCGCCGCCGGTATAGCCCGAGACGCCGAACACGGCCGGAGTCGAATCGGCGCGGACCAAGCCGGCGTCGATCAGCGGCCGCAGCAGCGCGATGGCGCCGGTCGGATAGCAGCCCGGATTGCTGATCCGGTTGGAGTCCTTGAGCTTCTGGCGGTGGGTCTTGGTCATCTCCGGAAAGCCGTAGGTCCAGCCCTCGGCGACGCGGTGCGCGGTCGAGGCGTCGATCACGACGGTGTCGGAGTTGCCCATGGCTGCGACCAATTCCTTCGCCGCGGCGTCGGGCAGGCAGAGCACGGCGATGTCGGCCGACTTGGCGATCTCGGCCCGCTTGCCGAGGTCCTTGCGGTCGGCCATCGGCAGCTCAAGCAGCTCGATGTCCGGCCGGTCCTTCAACCGGTCGAGGATCTGCAAGCCAGTGGTGCCGTGCTGGCCGTCGATGAACACCTTGGTCTTGTTGCTGGTCATTGTCTTCTCTCTCTCGGATTCAGGGGCCTTTGAAACTCGGCCGGCTGGAGAAGGAAGCTGATGGGAAGCCGCTTGGTCCTCTCCAGCGGCTTCACGATACGGCGCGTTTGTTAAACGCGCGCGTCCTCACGCCGCTCGGAAGAGCGGCGGCGTCGCGACTGGAGGGTGGCGAACGAAGTCATCGTGGCGCGCATATTTCATTCAGCAGCCCCTCTGTCAAGATGTAGGCTGAAAAACCGTATTGGGAGTGCCCATCATGACACAGTCCGCGACCGCTTCCGCTCATCCAGAGGGTCTTTCCATGCTGGAAAAGCGCAAGATCGAGGCCGACATTCTGAAGGAAGTCTACGAAACGCTGAAGGCCAGCCACGGCGAGGCCGTCGCCCGCAAGACCATCGAGGATTCAGTGCGACGCTCGGCAATCGAGCAAGCGCGGGCCTTCGCCGCCACCGCGCCGGGCGGCACGTCGCTGAAATCGTTCCAGGACATCCAATCTTTCTGGACCAAGGGCGGTGCGCTGGAAATCGAGGTCAAGGAGCAGACCGACACGACGTTTGCGTTCAACGTCACGCGCTGCCGCTACGCCGAGACCTACAAGGCGATGGGGCTGGGCGAGATCGGCCACCTGCTGTCGTGCAACCGCGACGGCGCCTTCAGCGAAGGCTACGATCCCAAGCTCAAGCTCGATCGGCCGCAGACGATCATGCAGGGCGCGAGCCACTGCAACTTCAGATACACGTATCAGAAGTGAGGCGAGCCTGCTCCCCGTTCAGAAGGGGCAATGGTCTCGCTGCCGCGATGCCCGGGCCTACTCAGCCTTGATGCCCGCGACCTTGATCACTTTCGCCCACTTTTCGGTAGCCTCCGTGAGGATCTTCCCGAATTCCGCCGGCGTGCCTCCTATCGGCGTGCCGCCCAGTTCGACGATCCGGCCTTTGACCCTGGGGTCTGTGAGAGCGGCGTTGAACTGCTTGTTCAAGAGATCGATTATGTCGACCGGGGTGCCCTTGGGGACGCCAATGCCGGCAAAACCGCTGGCCTCGTAGCCAGGCACGAACTCGGCGATCGTCGGAACGTCCGGCAGCACGTCGAGGCGGACCGCGGGCGTTACCGCAAGCGCGCGCAGCTTGCCGGACTTGATCTGCTGGATCGATTCCGAGATCGGCGCGAAGATCACCTGCACGTGTCCAGCGATCAGGTCGGCGACCGCCGGTGCGCCGCCCTTGTACGGGACGTGCACCAGATTCACGCCGGTCATCATCTTGAAGAGTTCGCAGGAGATGTTTTGCGGCGTGCCCTGGCCGGCCGATCCGTAGTTGATCTTGCCGGGATTGGCCTTGGCGTAGGCGATGAGCTCGGGCAGCGTCGCAACAGGTAGCGACGGATTCACCACAACGACGTAGGCCAGCCGC
Source organism: uncultured Reyranella sp. (assembly GCA_964480235.1). Classification (GTDB taxonomy): domain Bacteria; phylum Pseudomonadota; class Alphaproteobacteria; order Reyranellales; family Reyranellaceae; genus Reyranella. Next base: position 5,979 of record CAYZQZ010000001.1, read on the forward strand.
GCGAGGTAGATGACCGGCGCGATATCGCGGATGAAGTCGAAGCCGAGATTGCTGTAGAGCGCCTGATTGATCGCGTTCGGAGTCACGACCTGCAGCAGCGTGTAGCCATCCGGCGCCGCCTTGGCGACCGTGTCGGTCCCGATATTGCCGCTGGCACCGGGCTTGTTCTCGACGATGAATTGCTGGCCGAGACGCTCGGTCAGATATTCACCCATCAGACGCGCCATGATGTCAGTCGCCCCGCCGGCGGGAAAGCCGACGACGATGCGGGCCGGCCGTGACGGATAGGCTGCTTGTGCCCGCAGGATGCCGGGCGCGGCCGGCAGCGCAGCAGCGCCCGCAGCCAAGTGCACGAATGTGCGACGGCGAATTGTCATTATGTTTCCTCCACGGACGCGTCGTGTCGTGGACTTCAGTTCATCTGGACGCGCTGCAGGAGCAGGCTACACCCGTCCGGCAACGAGGCGGAAGGGCCCTAGTTGAGGAACTCGGCGACGGCGATGTGGCCGTCCTTGAGAGGCCAGGTGCGCGCCGTGATGCTCTCGTTGTTGAGCACCGCGACCACGGCGCGCGGGCCGGCGTCGAAGGGCAACTTGCCGCTCGCCGTGCCTGGCACGCCGTCATTGATGCCGGGTGGTACCTTGCCGTCGAGACTGAACTTGTCTCTGCCGACCCCGAAATAGCCTCGCGGTCGCGTCATGATCACGATCGCGCCGGCGGCCTCGTCGCCCTTGGCGATCGGCTGGGGTCTGAGATGAACCACGTCGGTCGAGCGCAGGAAAGATGCGCGATAGATGTGCGTGATCGGCTGGCCTTCGATCTTGAGCACGAATTCGTAAGCCGCGTCGGCGCGGGAGATGAACGGGCCCCACACCCCGTCGGCGCCGGTGACCTTGCGATGGTTGGGCTGCGTACCCCGCCGCTCGCCGCTCCTGGCATCGACCTCGTAGATCTCGACCTCCGCGCCCTCGACCGGAAGGTTGGTGTAGTTGCCGTCAGCACCGATACCCGTCGCCTTGCCGTTCAGTACCGGAAATGGCTCCTGCGCGATGAACAGGGTGCCGGGCGGCTTGCCGACGATGAACTCGTACTGCGCAGCGAAGGCAAGCTTATGGAAGGCAACCTCACGGTGATCCAGTCCGTCGAGCACGACGTTCTTTCCGCCGCGCAGTTCGCTCGCATCGTAACCCACGCCGGTCGGCTTGCCGGGCGCACCGACAAAGCGGCCGTCGGGTTGAGAGTACTTGTCGTTCTTGTCTGAGCGGATCGCCATCATCTCGACGCCCGCAACCAGATCGTCGGCGCCGGCGTTCAGCCCTTTCAGGAACGGCATGGCACCGTTGAACTCGCTGCCGACCAGCAGGGTCTCGGAGTTCACGATGCCCTTGTTGGGTGTGCCGCAGAGAATGGCGTGGCTCACCGCCTCCACACCGCCGCCGTTCTTGAGATAGTTGCGCACGGCGTTGCCGCCGCGCGAGGAGGCGATCAGCACGACCTTCGTGCGCCGCGTCGCCTTGCGCACCTGGGCGACAAAATTCGACAGTTCGCGCAGCTGATCCTCGGTCGAGGAGCGATTGGCCTGCGGCTTGGAATCGTCGCTGCGTGCATTGGGCGGCGCGAAATCGATGGCGAAGAGCTGGTTGCGCCTGAAGCCGTTGGCCTCGAAGCGCCACAGATTGTTGATCCAGAGCGCCGACGAATCGCCGTTGCCGTGCACGAAGACGACCGGCGGCGGACCCTGCGTCGTCGACGGCGGCTCGGCTTGCCGGCGCGGCGCGCCCTGCGCGCGCGAAACCGCCGGCGCCAGGACAGGCGCCAGTGCCGCGCCAGCCAGTAGCGCACGCCGGCCGAAAGGCCGTGCAATCAATCGGCCTCCCGGCCGATCCACTCCCCCGCTCATGCCGGCTATGTTGGCAAATGCCCGGCCGCAACGCTACGCTCGCCTGCATGGCGACACGCACCTTTGATAGTCCGTTCGGGCGGCTGGTGCTCGAGGCCGAGGAAGACGCACTGACCGGCGTGCGGTGGGCGGTCCAAGGTGAACGCCCGCGAAACGAGGGCAAGAGCCCGCTGCTGAGCGACGTCGCCCGCCAATTTGAACGCTACTTCGCCGGCCGGCTAAAGCGCTTCGACCTGAAGATCCGGCCATCCGGCAGCCCTTTCCAGCAGAGCGTCTGGAAGACGATGCGCTCGATCCCGTTCGGCGAAACCGGCACCTATGGCGGTATTGCCATGGCGCTCGCTTCGGGAGCGCGCGCTGTCGGCACGGCGTGCGGCCGCAACCCGCTCGTGATCGTCACACCCTGCCACCGGGTGCTGGCCAGCGGCGGAGCGATCGGCGGCTATTCAGGCGGCCGGGGCATCGCCACCAAACGCAATCTGCTGGCGCTCGAAGGCGTCGTCGTTCCGTAACCGTCCCTCGGCTCTGCCACGGGGAAAATAAGAAGAGAGATAAAGAAGCCGATGCGCGTGCTGATCACCCGGCCTGAATCGGAGGCGACGGCCCTGGCGGTCGCTCTTGCCGGACGCGGCCACGCGACGGTCATCGCGCCGCTGTTTCGCTTGCAGTTCCTGCACCCGCCGGCCGAATTCGCGACCGCTCTGGCATCGTGCCAGGCGGTGTTACTCACGAGCGCCAACGGGGCGCGGGCGCTGGCCGCGGCGAGCGAGCAACGCAGCAAGCCGGTATTTGCCGTCGGCGATACCACGGCAGCGACCGCCGAAGGATTGGGCTTCACCAATGTCGTGTCGGCGGCAGGCGACAGCCGGGCGCTCGCTGAACTGGTGCGCGAGAAACTCGATCCGGCCAACGGACTGCTGCTGCATGTCTCGGGCGTCGATGTCGCGGGCGACCTCGCCACGGCACTGACGGGCTTCGAGCTTCGCCGTTTCGCGCTCTACGAGGCGCGTGAGTCCGACGTCCTGCCGGACCCTGCGCGAGCAGCCCTTCAGGCGCGTGCGCTCGACTCGGCCACCTTCTTTTCGCCACGCGCGGCAGCGGTATTCGTCCAACTGGTCGATGCGGCCGGTCTGCAGGAAGCCTGTCGTGACGTCACGGCGGTCGCGATCAGCGCCGCGGCCGCCCAGCCATTGAACGGATTGCCCTTCCGGGCCGTGCGGACGGCCGTCAAACCATCGCGGCAGGGCGTGCTGGATGAGATCGACCGACTGGCAGAAGCCGGCGTACAAGGAAAGACGAGCATGAGCGACACGCCTTCCCCCGCTGCCGAACCGGCTGCGCCGCACCTCGCACAGGAGCCCACGCCCATGGCGCCCTCCGTACGCCGAGGTCTCGGTGTGATCGGCGTCTTTTTCGTTGCCGTGGTTGCCGCGGGCCTGGTGCTCGGCGCGGCTGTGGTGTCACTGCCGTTCTGGCCGCAGGAGGCACGCGACCTGTGGCGCGGCGCGCAGGTCGCGCCGGCGGCTCCGTCCACTCCTTCGACCGCGGCCTCGCCCGATGCGCGTCGAGCGGAAGCCGAGGTTCAGGCGCGCAACAAGGCGGTCGCCGAGGTGGAGACCAGGCGGCAGGCCGAAGAGGCCGCGCGACAGAAAGCGCTCGAAGAAGCCAAGCGTGCCATGGATCTGCGTCTCGAGGATCTCGAGAAGCGCGTGCGTGCGGCGGCCACCACGGCGGCGCAGGCCGATCGTCCGGCCAGCGACGCGACGATGGCCGAGTTGCGCGCCAAGCTGGAGGCGCTGGAGAGCAAGCCCGCGGCCAATCCGGACACCGACAAGGAGATTGCCGCCCTCAAGGCCGATATCACCGCCCTGCGCACGGCCTTGACCGAAGCTGCGGCGCGCAGTTCCAGTGGCGAGCAGAAGGCGATCGCGGCAGCGCGCGCCTCGGCGGTGATCGGTATTGCGGCGAGGCTCAGCGGCGCACTCGACTCGGGTCTGCCCTTCGCGGCCGATCTTGCCCTGCTGGTACCGTTCGGCCAGAGCGATCCCCGGCTCGCCGAAATCGTGGCCAGGCTGCAGCCGCTCGCGGCCTCGGGCGTGGCGTCGCGCGCGAGCCTCGCGACCGACTTCCCCGCCGTTGCCAAAGCCGCGCTCGCCGACGATCTCGCTGACGATTCTTTCGGCCAACGGGTCCTCGGCAAGATCAAGGCGATCGTCTCGCTGCGCCGGGTCGGCGCCGACGTCGAAGGCGACGGCGCCGAAGCAAAGCTGGCGCGCGCCGAGGCGGCGCTCGGCACGGGCGACATTGCCAAGGCGGTGGCGCTGGTGAAGTCGCTGCCGGCGCCAACCTCGAAAGCCACCGCCAAGTGGATGGCCGCGGCCGAGATGCATCTCGCCGCCCAGCAGGCGGTCGATCAACTCGCCGCGCATGCCGTCTCCCTGCTTGGAGCGGCGCGCCCCTGATGAAGACCACGCTCCGCCTGCTGTTGTGGTCCGCCGCCGTCGTCGCCCTGATGGTCGGCGCAGCCTGGCTCGCCGAGCGGCCGGGCACGCTCACGGCGCAATGGCATGGCTGGCGGCTCGACACCAATGTCGGCGTTATCGCCATGGCGATGGTGCTGCTGATGCTGCTCGCCACCATGCTGTGGCTGCTGTGGCGCTGGATCGTCGGCGCGCCGGGCGCGCTGCTCGAGGGCTGGGGCGAAAGCCGCCGGCGGCGCGGCTATCGCGAGTTGACGCAAGGTCTGGCCGCGGTGGCCGCAGGCGACGGTGTCGAGGCGCAGAAGCATGCGCGCAAGGCCGAGCAGCTGCTGTCGGAACCGGCGCTGACGCTGCTGCTGTCGGCGCAGGCAGCGCAATTGACCGGCGACCGCGACGGCGCCCGCCAGGCCTTCAATGCCATGCTCGACGACGACCAGATGGCTTTCCTCGGCCTGCGCGGCCTGATCGCCCAATCGCTGCGCGACGGCGATGCGGCGCAGGCGATGGCCTACGCCGAGCGTGCCTTCAAGATCCGGCCGCAAACTCCCTGGGTGGTGCACTCGCTGTTCGACATGCAGGCGCAGATCGGCCAATGGCGCGCCGCCCAGGACACTCTCGATGCCGGCCTTCGCACCAGGGTGGTGACACAGGACAAGGGCCGGATCCTCAAGGCGCTGCTGTTGGTCGAGCGCAGTCGGGAAGCCGAGAAGTCGGGCAACGACGGAGATGCCCTTGCCTTGGCGCGCGAGGCATTCGGTCTGGCGCCCGAAAGAATCGCCGCGGCCGGACGGCTGGCCGAGATGCAGATCAAGGCCGGCGACAGCCGTCGCGCCGCCAGGACCCTCGAGAAGGCCTGGACGATGGCACCGCACCCCGATCTCGCCGCGCTCTATCTCAAGGCGTCGGGCGAGAGCGACCCGCTCAAGCGCGTGGGCATCGTGCGTAAGGTCGCGGGGCAAAAGCCGGACGACATGGAAAGCCACCTGGCACTGGCCCAGGCCTCGCTCGAAGCGGGCCTGTGGGGCGAAGCCCGACGCCACCTCGACGCCGCCGGAGGCACCAGCCCGCCAGTACGGGTCTGCCGCCTGATGGCCGAGGTCGAGGAGCGTGCCGGGACCGGACAGGAAAAGGTGCATGAGTGGCTGGCGCGAGCCGCGCAGGCGCCCGCCGACCGCGCCTGGCGCTGTTCAGCCTGTGGCGCCCAGCACGAGACGTGGCGCTCGGTGTGCGAGAGTTGCGGCGCGTTCGGCACCCTGCACTGGCGCGCCCCGGGCACGTTCGGTCAGGTTCTGCCGCCCGAAGCCCGCGAGAAATTGGCGCTTACAATGAATTCGGGGGAATAGATGTTCGAGACCACACTAGCGGGCAGCTTGCCGAAACCGTCTTGGCTCGCCACGCCCAACGTGCTGTGGGCGCCATGGACGCTGACCGGTGCGCCGCTGCAGGAAGCCAAGGAAGACGCCACCGCACTCGCCATTCGCCGCCAGGAGGAAGCGGGCCTCGATATCGTGAGCGACGGCGAGCAGGCACGGCAGCACTTCGTGCATGGCTTCCTGGCCGAGGTCGACGGTGTCGACTTCGCCAAGAAGGTGCGCATGGGCATCCGCAACAATCGCTACGAGGCCGATTGCCCGACCGTCACAGGTCAACTACGGCGCCGCAAGTTCGTCCACGAGAAAGAGGCGCGCATCGCCCGGGCCGCCACGACGCGCAAGCTCAAGTTCACCCTGCCCGGGCCGATGACGCTGATCGATACGCTGGCCGACGGCTTCTACGGCGATCGCGTGAAGATGGCCTTCGCGTTCGCCGAGCTGCTCAACCAGGAAGCCAGGGATCTCGAGAAGCTGGGCGTCGACGTCGTGCAGTTCGACGAACCTGCCTTCAACGTCTACCTCAAGGAAACGGTCGACTGGGGAGTGCCGGCGCTGGAGAAGGCGGCCGAGGGACTGAAGTGCACGACGGCCGTGCACATCTGCTACGGCTACGGCATCGAGGCCAACAACAAGTGGAAGGAAACACTGGGCGAAAGTTGGCGTCAGTATGAACAAACCTTCCCGGCGCTCGACAAGAGCAGCATCCAGCAGGTCTCGCTCGAATGCCGCAACAGCCACGTGCCGCCCGAGCTCATGAAGCTTCTGAAGACCAAGACGGTGCTGGTCGGCTGCATCGACGTGGCGTCCGACAAGATCGACACGCCGGAAGAAGTTGCTGCGACTCTGAAGCTTGCGACAAAGTTCGTCGACGCTGAACGCATTCAAGCGTGCACGAATTGCGGCATGGCGCCGATGACGCTCGCCACCGCTTACGGTAAACTCCGCTCGTTGGCACAGGGGGCCGCGCTGGCGCGCAAGTCCCTGTAGAACGGGAGCGTCATGGCGAGCGAGCTTTCCGCCGAATTCGAGGACAAGCCGTCTCTTCTTTTGTCGAGTGTCGATGCGCTCGTCTTCTGGATGCGCAATCCGCTCGCCTTCTGGATCGTCACCCTGCCGATCGCCGCGTTGGCCGGCATGTCGACGTGGCTGATCGACAGTCATCGCGACCTCGAGCCGTGGCGTCATCACTGGGGCTGGGGTCTGCTGTTCGCGCTGATCTACGCGATGTTTCTCGACCGCTGGATCAAGACCAGCCTGCTCGACGACGCGAGCCCCTGCGAGGAAGTGGACAATCTGCGCCGCTCGATCATCTCGCCGCGTTACCTCGCCTGCGCTGCGCTCCTGTTCGGCCTCGCCCTGCTGTTGCAGCCGCTGCACTACGGCGAGGTCTCGGTCGTGCTGTGGTCGGCCAGCGCCTGCCTGTTCGCGCTGACGCTGCCCTCTCTATCCGCCGCCGAGCCGCTCTCGCTGCGTCAGTCCTTTGCGCTGGGGCGGCCGCTGCAGACCCATCTATTCCTGCTGATCGCGATCGCTGTCGCGATCTCCGTGCTGGCGGCGATCGGCATGGAGCGCGGCCTTACGTTCGTGCCGCCCAAGCAGTGGCATGGTGCGGCGCTCGCAGCGACGGGACGCGTGGTCGACTGCCTGATGCTGGCGTGGATAGGCCACGTGCTGGCGGCATGGTTCCGCGACACCACCGGCTGGCGCGCGCCGGCACCGGACGATCATCCCTTCCGCAACATCGGAAAGACGCGGCGCAGCCACACGTAGCGCCTCAGTCCTTCAGACGCCGCAACTCGTAAAGCAGATCGAGCGCCTGCCGGGGCGTGAGCTCGTCTGGATTGACCGCTTCGAGCGCCTTCTCGATTGCCGATTCCTTCGGCCTGGCCGCGCCGCTTGCGGGCCGCGCCGGCGCGGCGGCGAACAACGGCAGATCGTCGGCGAGCCGCGTCACCGCACCCGACTGCTCGCCCTTCTCCAGAGCCGCCAGCACCTCCTCGGCGCGCGACACGACGGCGGACGGCAGGCCCGCCAGCTGCGCGACATGAATGCCGTAGGAACGATCGGCCGCGCCCGGCGCCACCTCGTGCAGGAATACGACCTGATTCTGCCATTCCTTGACGCGCATGGTGTAGGGCGCAAGTGCCGAGAGCCGCTCCTTGAGCGCACCCAGCTCGTGATAGTGCGTGGCGAATAGCGCGCGGCACTTGTTGACCTCGTGGAGATTCTCGAGCGTCGCCCAGGCAATCGAGAGACCGTCGAAGGTCGCGGTGCCGCGGCCGATCTCGTCCAGGATCACCAGGCTCTTTTCGCTCGCCTGGTTGAGGATCGCCGCAGTCTCGACCATCTCGACCATGAAGGTCGAACGGCCGCGCGCCAGATCGTCTGCGGCGCCGACGCGGGAGAACAGCCGGTCGACAAGACCGATGCGTGCTTCGCGGGCCGGCACGAAGGCGCCGGCCTGCGCCAGCACAGCGATCAGGGCGTTCTGGCGCAGGAAGGTCGATTTGCCCGCCATATTGGGGCCGGTCAGCAGCCACAGCCTCCGTTCGCGACCGAGATCGCAATCGTTGGGCACGAATCCCGCTCCGCCGGACGAACGCATCAGCGCCGCCTCGACCACGGGGTGACGGCCGCCCGAGATGGCGAACGTCGTGTCGTCGCTGAGATGCGGCCGCACGTAGTTGCCACTGGCGGCGAGTTCGGCCAGCGCCGCCGCCACATCGAGCTGGGCGAGCGCACGGCCGGCCGCGGCGACAGCGGCCGACACGGCCATTACCTCGTCGATCAGCGCCTGGAAGATGGCAAGTTCCAGCGCCAGCGCCTGATCGGCGGCACGGCCGATCCGGGTCTCCAGATCGGCCAGCTCGGCGGTGCTGAAGCGCGTGGCGTTCGACATCGACTGCCGCCGCGTGAAGCCCAGCGCCGCCAGGTCGAGCTTGTCGGCGTGCGTCGCCGTCACCTCGATGTGATAGCCGATCATGTTGTTGTGCCGGATCTTCAGCGACGCCACGCCGGCTGCCGTCCTGTACTTGGCTTCCAGCGCCGCTACCGTCTTGCGGCTGTCGTCGCGCAGCGTGCGCTGCTCGTCGAGTTCGGTCTTGTAGCCGGTACGAATGAAGCCGCCGTCGCGCGCCAGCAGCGGCGGCTCGTCGGCCAGCGCCGCGGCAAGAGCGTCGATCAGCTTGCGGTGATTGGACGACGCCTTGACGATCTCGCCCAGGGTTTCGGGCGGCGGCGCGAGCGTCTCGGCCTCCGCTCCCAGCACGGCGGCCAGGGTCTCGGCCGACTCTAGCCCGTCACGCAATGCGCCGAGATCGCGCGGGCCGCCACGCCCGACCGACAGGCGCTGCAGGGCACGTTCGACATCGGGCGTTCGCTTCAGCGCGTCACGCACCTTTTCGCGCAGCCCCGGCCGTTCGACGAAGAGCTGCACCAGGTCGAGCCGGCGTTCGATCTCCGCCCGGTCGGTGAGCGGAGCGGCGATGCGCTCGGCCAGAAGGCGTGCCCCGGGCCCGGTCAGCGTGCGATCGATGGTGGCGAGCAGGCTGCCCTCGCGGCGGCCGTCGAGGCTCTTCACCAGCTCGAGATTGCGGCGCGTCGCGGGATCGATTTCCATCGTGCCGTCGGCACGTTCGCGGCGCGGCGGCGCGAGCGCCGGTACCTTGCCGGCCTGCGTGAGCTCGACATAGTCGATCAGTGCGCCGCAGGCGGCGATCTCGGCGCGCGTGAAACTGCCGAACGAGTCGAGCACCGCCACGTTGAACAATGCCTGCAGCCGCTTGCGCGCGTTGTCCGAGTCGAACCGCGCCGATGGCAGCGGCGTCAGGACCGGGTTCCAGTCTTCGAGCGCGGCCTTCAGCGGCTCACGCGCCAGAAGGCGGTCGGGCACCAGCAGCTCGCCAGGGGCGAGCCGCGCGAGCGAGGCAGCAAGCTGGGCCGGCACGATCGGCTGAGTGGCAAAATCGGCGGTCGAAAGATCGAGCCAGGCCAGCGCCAGCTCGCCCTGTGCCTCCGCCAATGCCGCGAGATAATTGTGGCTGCGCGCATCGAGCAACGCATCCTCGGTCAGGGTGCCGGGCGTAATCACCCGCACGACGGCCCGTTCGACCACCGCCTTGGCGCCGCGCTTCTTGGCTTCGGCCGGATCCTCTACCTGCTCGCAGACCGCGACCTTGAATCCCTGGCGGATCAGGCGCGACAGATAGGCCTCGTGGCTGTGCACCGGCACGCCACACATCTTTATGTCTTCGCCGAGGTGTTGGCCGCGCTTGGTCAGCGCGATGTCGAGCGCCGCCGAAGCCTTCACCGCGTCGTCGAAGAACAGCTCGTAGAAATCGCCCATCCGGTAGAAGACGAGATGGCCCGGATGCGCCGCCTTGATCGCCAGGTACTGGCGCATCATCGGCGTGGCATCGGCCGGGATCGACCCGGTGGCGAGGGCGGGAGAGCTGTCGGGCACGCTCCGGCTTAACACGCGGGCCGCGGGCCCCGCCACGACAGGTGATTCACGCTTTCAACAAGGCTTCGACGTCGTCGATCAGGCCGCGCAGGGCCGGCAACCCGGCTGCTCCGTTGCGGTGGATTTCGACCACCCGGTCGGCGAAGCCCGGGGGATGGCGGGTCAGTTTCTCGACGCCTCGGACGGCGCCCTTTTCGTTCAGGAGATAGGTCCGGTTGAGCGCGAACAGGGTCTGGCACAGGCAGGCGACGGCGCGAAAGATGCAGCCAGCCACATAGTTGGCGTCGTCCCGGCCACGACCGTGATCGGCATTCTCGACGGCGAAACGGGCCTCCCAGAAAAAGCTGCGGATCAGCGCCTCGCCCAACGCATCGGGATAGGGATCGCACTGGCGCTTGAGCGGCACCATGACCTTGTCGGGATCCCATAGCACCTGACAGAGCGCGACCTCGCCCATCCAGATCGAGGAGACAAAGCCATGCGGATGACCGGGTTGGTACGCTCGCTCGATGCGGCCGGCGCGGCAGGTTGCGATCACGCCGCGCACCTTGGCGATATCGCGGTAGAGCAGATCGACCCGCGTTCCCTCGACCGTGAGCCAGGCGCCGCCGTTGATCCAGGGCCCCCATTCGCCGATAGCCGTCACCGTCGAAGTCGTGGGCCCGGGCAGGGTGGCGATGGCCTTGCCCAGGACACCGACATCGATCTGGGCGGCCGGCTCATAGTAGAGGCCGATATCGTAGTCGGATGCCCCCGTTGCTTCACCGCGCGCCCGCGAGCCGCCCAGCACGATGGCGCGCACGCCAGTCACGCCGCCCAGGGTACGGACCAGGCGATCGAGCAAGGCCTCGTCGTTGGCGCTGGCTCCGGTCATCGCTTGCGGTCTAGCATGAGGGGAACGACTCGCGGGGGGAGAAACGCGATTGGGCTGGGGAGCCATCGACCGTGCCCTGGGCCGCCTCATCGCGGCCGGCCGCTGGCTGGTCCTGCCGGTGGCTCTGGCTCTGTTCCTGCAGTGGCCGCTACGAGATTTCGTGCAATGGGGCTCGCGCGAGGCCAACGATCTCGGCCAATGGATCTTTGCGCTCTATGTAAGTCTCGCCGTGACCTTTGCCACGCGCGAGCGCGCCCATCTGGCGGTCGATGCCCTTGCCCATGGCTATGGACCGGCCGTCCAGGACCGTATCGCGCGCTGGGGCACGCTGCTCTGCGTGGCGCCGTGGGCGCTCTTCATGATCTGGACGGTCGAGCCGACAGCGATCCGCTCCCTGTTGTCGCTGGAGAAATTCCCTGAGACCAACAATTTTGGCTACTTCCTGATCAAGCTGGCGGCGCTGCTGCTGGCGGTGCTGGCGCTGCTGCAGGTCGTGCTCGACCTGCTGCGACCGGCGAAGGGTGCGCGCTGAGCCATGCAGAGCGGCGGCCTCTGGATGCTGCTCGCCGTAGCGGTCGCCCTGCTGGCCACCGGGCTGCCGGCGTTCGCGGTGCTGATGGGTGTGTCGGCACTGTTTGCCGCGATTGGCGTGGCCGCGGGCGCCATCGATTTCGGCCTGCTGACGGCGCTGCCGACCCGCATCGTCGGCCTGCTCGAGACCGACCTGCTACAGGCCCTGCCGCTCTATGTCTTCATGGGTGCCCTGCTGAACCGCCTGCCACTCGCCGACCGGCTGTTCCGCTGTGGCGTGGCGCTCGGCAGCCGGAGCGCCGCGGCGCCTTCGCTCGCCACGCTTGGATTGGGCACCCTGCTTGCGCCGATGAATGGCTCGGTAGGCGCCAGCGTCGCCATGTTGTCGCGCAGCGTTGCGCCCAAGCTCGAAACGCGCGGCGTGCCGGCCGCCCAGAGTACGGCCTTGGTCTGCGTGTCGAGCACCCTGGGCGTGGTGATCCCACCCTCGCTCGTGCTGATCCTTCTGGGGGATGCCATGATGCGCGCCCATACCGAAGCCACCAACGTCACCAAGGCGATGGTGCGCATCGTCAACACGCAGGACATCTTCCGCGGCGCATTGGGCCCGGCGGGACTCTTCCTCGCGCTGAGCCTGCTCGTCGCCTGGTGGACAGGGCGCGATTCGGCCGTGAAAGCGACTGGCGAGCGGCCATCCGCCGGCGAGTGGTTGACCGCGGCGGTCGCAGCCCTGTTCGTCATCGGCCTGCTGGCCGGCGTTGCGGCCGGATACTTCTACGCCGTCGAGGCCGCCGCGATGGGCGGCACGGCGCTGCTGCTGTTCGGCTGGGCGAGCGGTGGCCTGCGCGCCGGCGTGTTCGGCCACGTGCTGCGCGACACCATGGCGGTGAGCGGCGCGCTGTTCGCCCTGTTCGTGGCGGCCACCACTTTCACCCTGGTGTTCCGCACCTTCGGCACCGACCAGTTGCTCGACGCCTGGGTCAAGTTGGTGCCGGGCGGTGCCACGGGGGCGGCCATCACCGTGCTGGTGGTGTTCGCGCTGTCGGCCTTCGTGCTCGACGCTTTCGAGATCGTTTTCGTGATCGTGCCGATCGTCATGCCGCCAGTTCTGACTCGCGCACCTGATGCGATCTGGATCTCGGTCCTGGCGCTGCTGGCGCTGCAGGCCTCGTTCCTCATCCCGCCGACCGGCTATGCCGTGATGATGGCGCGCAGCCAGATGCGCCAGAAGACGACGCTGGCACCGCTGATCCGGGCGCTGGCGCCGTTCATCGCCGCCCAGCTTGTGGTCCTAGCGCTGGTCGTGGCCGTGCCGAAGCTCGCGCATCTCGCGCAGCCCAAGGGCCACGATGCACCCTCGATCGACACCAGGATCGACGACGACGCGGCACGGCGGAAATTCAACGACATGCTGAAGATCCCCGCCCCGGAATAGGCAGAATGTAAAATTTGCCGGCCGGACCCGTTCGCCGGCATCAGGCCGACGGCCCGGCTGCAGCGCGAGACAGCTGTCTGCCGCCGTCTGGCCCCTCGGCGGGATTAACGCCAATATGCGCGTCCAAACGGGAGTGAACGCGAATGACGAGCAAAGGCTCGGAAGCAATGGTCAGCAACGAGATGGGCGATCTCGACGGCGATTCATTGATCATGCATCGCAGCGGTCGGCCGGGAAAGATCGAGATCATCGCCTCCAAGCCGCTGGTCACCCAGCGCGATCTGGCGCTCGCCTATTCGCCCGGCGTCGCCGCGCCCTGCGTGGAGATCGCCAAGGACCCCAACACCGCCTACGACTACACGATCCGCGGAAATCTCGTCGCCGTGATCTCCAACGGCACCGCCGTGCTGGGCCTCGGCGACATCGGGGCCCTGGCGGGCAAGCCGGTCATGGAAGGCAAGGCCGTCCTGTTCAAGCGCTTCGCCGACGTCGACTGCATCGACCTCGAGGTCGACACCAAGGACGTCGATCAGTTCGTCAACTGCGTGCGCTACCTCGGACCGACCTTCGGCGGCATCAACCTCGAAGACATCAAGGCGCCGGAATGCTTCATCATCGAGCAGCGCCTGCGCGAGTTGATGGACATCCCGATCTTCCATGACGACCAGCACGGCACTGCCATCGTCTCCGCCGCCGGTCTGATCAATGCCCTGCATCTCACCGGCCGCGATATCAAGGACATCAAGATGGTGGTGAACGGGGCGGGTGCCGCCTCGATCGCCTGCATCGAACTCGTCAAGGCGATGGGCATGCCGCACGAGAACGCGATCCTGGTCGACACCAAGGGCGTGATCTACCAGGGCCGCACCGAGGGCATGAACCAGTGGAAGAGCGCCCACGCCGTGCGCACCAAGGCGCGGAGCCTGAAGGACGCGATGGAAGGCGCCGATGTGTTCTTCGGCCTTTCGGTGAAGGGGGCGGTGACCAAGGACATGGTGAAGTCGATGGCGGCCAAGCCGATCATCTTTGCCATGGCCAATCCCGACCCCGAGATCACGCCCGAAGACGTGCGCTCGGTGCGCTCCGACGCCATTGTGGCCACCGGCCGCAGCGACTACGCCAACCAGATCAACAACGTGCTGGGCTTCCCCTACATCTTCCGCGGTGCGCTCGACGTGCGGGCGCGCACTATCAACGAGGAGATGAAGGTCGCCGCCGCCGAGGCCCTGGCCAAACTCGCGCGCGAGGACGTGCCTGACGAGGTTGACCGCGCCTATTCCGGCCGCCGGCTGCGCTACGGACCCGAGTACGTCGTTCCAGTGCCGTTCGATCCGCGGCTGATCTCGGCGGTCTCGTCGGCGGTGGCGCAGGCCGCCATGGATTCGGGCGTCGCGCGAAAGACGATCCCCGACATGGCGGAGTATCGCCGCCAGCTCTCGGGCCGTCTCGACCCGACCAATCACTGGCTGCAGAGCCTGTTCGAGCAGGTCAAGGCCAACCCGCAGCGCATCGTCTTCGCCGAGGGCGAGGAAGAGCGCACCATTCGCGCCGCCATGGTGTTCCGCGACAACGGCTATGGCACGCCGGTGCTGATCGGCCGCGAGGAGCTGGTGCGCGAGACGATGAAGAACCTCGGGATCACCGATACCAAGGGGCTGGAGATCCACAACGCGCGGCTCTCGACGCGGAACGCACCCTATACCGACATGGTCTATCGACGCCTCCAGCGCGACGGCTTCCTGCGCCGCGACGTGCAGCGCATGGTCAACCAGGGGCGCAACGTGTTCGGCGCCTGCATGGTGGCGATGGGCGACGCCGACGGCATGGTGACCGGCCTGACCAGGCGCTTCCCCGAATGCTACGGCGACATCAAGCGTGTGATCGACGTCGAGACCGGCAAGGTGGCGATGGGCTACTCGATCGTGGTCGCCCGCCACGGCACCGTGTTCCTGGCCGACACCTCGATCAATGAGACGCCGTCGCCGGATCAGCTCGCGACCATCGCCAAGCAGATGGTGAAGAACGCCCGCATCATGGGCCACGAGCCGCGGGTTGCGTTCCTGTCGTTCTCCAACTTCGGCAGCCGCGAGATCGAGCGCATCGACCGAATCCGCAAGGCCATCCGCATCCTCGACGCCGAGGAGGTCGACTTCGAGTATGATGGCGAAATGCAGGCCGACATGGCGCTCGACTACGACCTGCTGAAGTCGACCTATCCCTTCACCCGGCTCACCGGCCCGGCCAACGTACTGGTCATGCCCGGCCTGCACTCGGCGCACATTTCCTCGCGCCTGTTGCAGGCATTGGGCGGCGTCACCGTGATCGGTCCGGTCATCGATGGCCTCAAGAAGCCGATGCAGGTCGTGCAGATGGGCGCGACGGTCAGCGACCTCGTCAATCATGCGGCGCTCGCCGCCTACGGAGCCCTCAGCAGAAAGAGGTAGGCCATGAGCTTGATCATTCGCGGCGCCACGCTGATCGACGGTCTCGGAAACGAGCCTAAGCGGGCCGATGTCCTGGTCAAGGACGGCAAGATCGCCGACATCGGCGACATCCGGGAAAAGGCCGACCAGACGGTCGATGCCGGAGGGCTCACGCTCGCCCCCGGCATCGTCGATGTGCACACGCACTACGATGCACAGGTCACGTGGGATGCGACGCTGTCGCCTTCGCCGTCACTCGGCGTCACCACGGCGGTGATGGGCAACTGCGGCTTCGGTATCGCACCGGCGCTGCCGCAATCGCGCGACCTGGTCATCAAGAACCTGTCGGTGGTCGAGGGCATGGATCTCGACGCACTGCGCACCGGCATCAAGTGGGACTTCGAGAGCTTCAGCGACTACATGGCGATGCTGCGCCGCCGCGCACCCTACGCCAATGTCGCGGTGTTGGCCGGACACTCGACCATCCGCACCGCCGTGATGGGCGAGGCAGCCTCCCAGCGCAAGGACGCCACGCCGGAAGAAATCGCCAGGATGAAGGCGATGGTCGCCGACGCCATGAACAACGGCGCCATAGGCCTGGGCGCCTCCTACTCGCTGAACCACTCCGGCTTCGGCGGCGTGCCGATGCCGTCGACCATCGCGCCGATGAGCGAGCTCGACGAGCTGGTGGGCGCCATGGGCCCGCGCGGCCGGGGCGTGATCGCCATCGCTTCGGGCGTGAAGACGCCGCAGGAACTGGAGCCGATGGCGGCCAAATGGGGCCGGCCGTTCTTCCAGGGTACCGGCGTCGCCATGTACAACGAGCAGGCGCCCGACCGCGCGATCAAGATCTTCGACGACTGCGCCGCCGCGATCCGGCGCGGCAACGGGCTTTACATCCAGATCCCCTGCCAGCCGCTGTCGTTCGACTTCACGATGGCTAACGCCTATCCGTTCTACAGCCACTCGGCCTTCGATCCGATCAAGGCCTATGCGCCCGAGCAGCTGAAGGCGGTATTCCGGGATGCCTCGTGGCGTGCGGCGTTCCGCGAGAACGCGAAGAACCCGCGGCCGGGCATGATCTTCCAGGGCAACTGGGATCGCGTGATGGTGGCGGTGGCGCAGAAGGCGTCGAACGCCAAGTACGTCAATCGCTACCTGCACGAGATCGCCGCCCAGGAGAATCGAGACCCGCTTGACGTCATGCTCGATCTCTCGCTCGACGAGAATCTCGAGACCGCGTTCCTCGGCCGGTTTCTGAATGTCGGTGACGATGGCGTGGCCCGCCTCCTGAAGCACGAGGCGGGCGTGGTGGCGTTGTCGGATGCCGGCGCCCATCTCATCTACATGTGCGACGCGGGCTTCGGCCTGCATTTCCTGGCGCGCTGGGTGCGCGAACGCGGCGACTTCGACATGGTCGAAGGCATCCGCCGACTGACCTCGCATCCGGCCGATCTCTACGGCATCCCGAATCGCGGCCGCATCGCCGTCGGCGTAGCAGCCGACCTGCTCCTGTTCGATCCCGCGACGGTCGGTGTCTCGCCAGCCGAGCGTCTGGCCGATCTGCCGGGCGGCGGCCGGCGTACCATCCGCCGGCCGCTCGGCGTGCACGGCGTGTTCTGCAACGGCGTCATGACTTTCGACGGCAAGGACTACGTCAAGCACGCCAAGGGGCCTGGGCAGGTGCTCGACCGCTTCAACGCCTCGCAGGGACGGCACAACCTCGCCCTCGCCGTGCAGTAATCATCGCCCGATGCCCCTGCAGACGTTCTGGCTCTATCTCGGCGCGGTGGTCCTGATCTCGGCGACGCCGGGCCCGAACGTGCTCTACGTCACCACGCGCAGCATCCGATTCGGGTTCGGGTCGGCGATGATCGGCATGAGCGGCTGCCTGCTGGCGCTCGCCGCGATACTCACGGCCTCGGTCGCCGGCGTCAGCACCTTCATGCTGGCTGTGCCGACGGCGTTCGAGGCCCTCAAGTATGCGGGGGCCGCCTATCTGATCTGGCTCGGCATCCAGGCCTGGCGCGCGCCGGTCGCGGATCTCGCGCCAGCTCCGGAACCATCACGACGCGAAACGGCCAGCCGCTGGTCTCACTTTCGCGGCGGCTTCCTGGTCGGCATCAGCAACCCCAAGCTGCTGGTATTCGCAGCGGCATTCTTTCCCCAGTTCATATCGACTGAATCTCAATGGGCTCCGCAATTCCTGCTGCTGGTCGCAACCTTTCTCGCGATCGAGGCCTCGGCCTATGTGTTCGTCGGGCTCGGCGCGCGCGGTCTGGCACGCTACCTCGTGCAGGGCGTCTGGCAGCGGCGTTTGAACCGGGTGAGCGGACTGGTGTTCGCGGGCTTCGGTTGCGCATTGCTGCGTTACCGTCCCTGAAGGTGGGCGTCGCCTTCGTGGAGGTATAGGCTCCCCTCAAAGCAAACCGCCTCGGGAGGGCGCCATGTCGGACATCATGAAAATCAGCAGCCGGAATCTGTCTGCAATTCGCCGCCGCAGCCTGGTGAAGGGCGGTCTCGCCGGCATCGTCGCCAGCGGCCTCGCCCCGACTATTGCGCGCGCCGCGCCGACCAAGCTGGTGATGGCGCACCTCAATGCCGTTCCCGAATCCGCTGCGATTGCCTTCGACTGGCAGGCCCAGGAAGTGCGCAAGCGCTCGGGCGGCGAGCTCGACATGCAGTTCTTCGGCTCCACGCTGATCAGCAAGGAGCTCGAGATCATGAACGCCGTGAAGTCCGGCAACATCCAGATGGGCAATCCCGGTGGTGCCGCGGCGACGGTGTTTCCCGAGATGGGCGTGTTCCTCGTGCCCTACCTCGTGCAGAGCTACGAGCACGCCTACAAGATGTTCAACGGCAAGATCGGCGACACGCTCGATAAGCAATTCCAGGAGAAGTACAAGCTCAAGACGCTGTGCTTCTTCGACTACGGCTTCCGCCACTTCTGGACGAGCAAAAAGGCGATCGTCGAGCCCAAGGACCTGCGCGGCGCCAAGATCCGCGTGCAGCAGGCCAAGGTGTTCGGCGACACGATCAACGGCCTGGGCGGCAACGCCGTGCCGATGGCGTGGGGCGAGGTGATCTCGGCCGCCAAGCAGGGCGTGATCGACGGCGGCGACCTGCCGATCGTCAACCAGATCGCTCTCAAGATCTACGAGGTCTCGAAGTACTGCTCGATGACCTTCCATAACTACGGGCCGACCCTCAACACGATGAACCTCGCGACCTGGGAAGCCCTCAGCCCCGAGCACAAGAAGCTGATGCTCGACACCAGCCGCGAGGCGCAGGAGAAGTGCCGCCAGCTCACCGAGTCGGTCGACAATCTCGCCGCCGCCAAGAAGGAGCTCGAGCCCAAGGGCATGACGGTGGTCCAGGGCAACATCGATGCCTTCCGAAAGGTCGCGCAGGAGAAGATCTGGCCCTCCTACAAGCAGCAATACGGTGCGCTGTGGGACGAGATCGTGGGGGTCAAGGCGTAGAAGGGGTCTGGGTTTGCAGGAGTAACGGGATGGCACGCTTCGTCGCCAACATCCCCAGGATCGTCGTTGCGATTCTGCTGGTCGGCGCCATCGTCAATCTGCTGATCGGCGTGTTCCTGCGCTACGTCATGATCGAGGTGACGGACTGGCTCGATGTCGATCCGGTCCGCTTCACCTGGGTAGAGGAAGTGGGGGAGATGATGCTGGCGTGGCTCACCCTGCTGGGCGCCGCCGTCGGCGTCCGCGAACGCTCGCACTTCACCCTGCACGTGCTGCAATTCAGCCCGCCGACCCGGGCGCTGATCGACAAGATTCACCACGCGCTGATCGCCATCTTCGGCATCATCGCCGCCTGGTACGGTGTGAAGCTGTGCCTGCTCAACCGAACGCTGGTGACGCCCGGCCTGGAGATCAACCTGGCCGTACTCTACGGATCGGCGGTGGCCGGCGGAATCCTGCTCGCGATCTACGCCGTCTCCATGATCGTGGCGCCGCCACCACCCGACACCGAAATCGTGCCGATGGAAGTCCGAGCCGAATGATCCTGCTTCTGGTGGCGGCGATCTTCGTCGTCCTGATCCTGTTTTCCATGCCGATCGTGTTCGCGCTCGGCGTCTCCGGTGTGATCGGCCTGTGGGCCGGCGGCTATGACATGCAGGTCCTGTCCTCGAGCATGGTCTCGGGCTCGCAGAGCTGGGTGCTGCTCGCCATTCCCGCCTTCGTCTTCGCCGGCGGCCTGATGGAAAAGTGCGGCATGAGCCATGCCCTGGTCGACTTCGCGCGCGCCCTGGTCGGCTGGGTCAAGGGCGGACTCGGCATGTCGGTGATCGTGGTCGCCTATTTCTTCTCCGACATCTGCGGCTCGAAGATGGCCGAGGTGTCGGCACTGGGCTCGACCCTGATGCCGCCGCTCACCAAAGCGGGCTACAAGCGCCATGATTCGGCCTCGCTGATCGCCGCCGGCACCGCCATGGGCATGCTGGTGCCGCCTGCCATCTTCATGATCGTGATCGCCCAGGTGACCAA
>CAYZQZ010000001.1:26064-52561 GCA_964480235.1 uncultured Reyranella sp.
TTCTACTACAGGAACGTGAGCTGGTCGCAGATGGGCAGGCTCGCCTATGACAGTGCCGTACTGACCGCGGCCGTGGTGTTCCTGCTCGCCGTCGCCTCGGTGTTCCAGTACCTGATGGGCGTCTCGGGCGTGCCCAAGCTGCTGGCTGACGTGCTCGGGCCACTGAAGTCGATGCCGTGGCTTTTCCTGCTCTGCACGGCACTGATCACCATGATGTTCGGCATGGTGCTGGAGGGGCTACCGGCCGCCGTCGTGCTGATCCCGGTGGTTTTTCCGATTGCCGAGAAAATGGGTATCGACCCCATCCACTTCAACATCGTTCAGACCGCCGCCGTCGGCATCGGTCTGTTCCTTCCGCCGATGGGTGTCGGCCTGCTGATGGCTTTGCGCTTCGCCAACCTCACGGTCGGAGAGCACTGGCGCAGCTACATGCCGTATGTCTGCGCGCTGATGGTCGGCTTGCTGCTGATCATCTTGTTCCCGCAGATCACGCTGTTCCTGCCTAAGCTGGCAGGCCTGATCAAGTAGCGGCCTCAATGCCTGTCGCCGTCAGGCGACTTCGATGCACTTTGCCGTCAGGCGACCTTTATGACCGTGAGCCGGTGGTGCTTGCCGTCACGCGCCGTCCAGGAAATCGACTGTCCGACCGCGAGGCCGATCAAAGCCGCGCCGACCGGAGTCATCACCGAGATGCGATGCTCATCGAGGCTTTCGTCTGCCGGATAGACGAGCTTCAAGGTGCGCACGTGTCCGTCGTCCGACTTGAACGTCACGGTCGAGCCCATGCGAACGACATCTTGCGGCACTTTCGTGTCGTCGACGACCTTGGCACGGTCCATCTCTGCCAACAGTTCCTCGGCCACCTCTGGCAGGCGGGCCTGCGAGGCGTTGGCGAGATCGGTGAGGCGTTCGTAGTCAGCGTTGCTGACCACGATCTGGGGAACAGATCGAGTGCGGGCAACCATCTCCAACAGATGGGGCCCACCCCGATCGATTTCAACCTTTGGTCTTGCCCGCCTGCGCCGCACGCCGATGCATGTAGACCTGCAAGTGAGCGTAGGCGGTCCGCAGGATCGGAGTCGCCAGCCCGGCCCTTCTGGCGCGGGCAATCATGTCGCCTACGATGTGATCGGCTTCCACCATCGCGCCCTTCTCGAGGTCGTGCAGCATCGAGGCGGTGAAGCGCGAGCCCTTCACGGTGAGGAACCCGCGAATGGTCTGCATGCCCTTCTCGCCCGGATCGTGGCCCGCGGCGGCGGCCACCTTCTGGCACTCGTCGACCGTTTCCATGACGATCGCGCGGCCCTCCTCGGCCTCCAGGATGTCGCCCGACGAGCCGCGCATCAGGCAGTTGGTCGCGGCAAGCGAACACAGCATGATCCACTTGTCCCAGAGATCCTGCACGATGTTCTGGTGCAGACCGCCATCGATGCCGGCCTTCTTGATCGCCGCATCGAGCTCGACCAGCGGCTTGCGCGGCGGTTTGCCGTCACGCTCGCCGAAGGAGATCGCCGCAAACGGGCTGGTATGGAGGATGTGGCCTTCGGCCGACATTGCAACTCCCACTCGCGCCAGGCCACCCACCACCTTGTCCCGGCCGAACCTGGCGTCGAGGACGTCGAGATGGCGCATGCCGTTCAACAGCGGCACCACGGTCGTGTCCGGACCGACGGCCGGCGCAATGGCCTCGATCGCCGAATCGAGATCGTAGGCCTTGGGCGTCAGCAGAACGACGTCGTACGGGCCGCCCTCGGACGCCTTGAGCACCGTCTTCACCTTCTGGGTGATGTCGCCCTTGGTGCTCCTGATGACCAGGCCGTCGCGCTGAATCGCCTGCTGGCGCGCCGGCCGCACGAGGAAGGTGACGTCGGCGCCGTGCTGATGCAACCGGCCGCCGACATAGCCGCCGATCGCGCCGGCGCCCAGTATCAGGATCTTCATTTGAGGCCACCTCGTGCGCGACGCGCTTCATAGGTCTGCAGATGGGCATAGGCGAACCGCAGGTT
The DNA here is from genome assembly GCA_964480235.1 of uncultured Reyranella sp. GTDB lineage: Bacteria > Pseudomonadota > Alphaproteobacteria > Reyranellales > Reyranellaceae > Reyranella. The sequence goes on from CAYZQZ010000001.1 coordinate 28,071, forward strand.
GGGAGCGGCAATGCCGTGCTTGCGCGCGCGGCCAAGCATGTCGCCCACGATCTGATGGCCTTCGACCGCACCCGACTTCTCGATGTCGCCCAGGATGGAGGCGACGGTCTTGGCGCCCTTCGCCGTCAGGGCTGCGCGCACGGTCGAGAATGCCTTGTCGCTCGGCGCATACCCCTCGGCGGCCGCCACCATGCGGCATTCTTCGAGGATCTCATTCATGATCGCTTCGCCGTCCTGGGTCTCCATGATGTCGCCGATCGTGCCGCGCATCGCCGAGCACATCGAGGCGATCGAGCCCAGCATCAGCCATTTGTCCCAGAGGTCCTGGTTGATGTTCGGATTGAGCCCGCCGTCGATGCCGGCCTTCTTGCAGGCGGCGTCGAGCTCGGTCAGCGCCTTGCGCGGCGGCTTGCCGTCACGCTCGCCGAACGACACACCCGAGGCGCCCGAATGCAGGATCTCGCCGTTCTGTCCCAGCATGCCGGAGATGCGCGCCAGGCCGCCCGCCACCTTCTCTGCGCCGAACTTCGCATCGAGGGTCGCGAAGTGCGCGTGGCCGTTCAACATCGGCACGATGGTGGTGTCCTTACCAACCGCCGGCGCGATGGAGTCCATAGCCGACGGAAGGTCGTATGCCTTGCAGGCGAGAACGATGACATCGTACGGCCCACCATCGCTGCCCTTGGTCACCACCTTCACTGGCACGGTGAAGTCGCCCCTGGGGCTCTTCACGACCAAGCCGTTCTTGCGCACGATTTCAGCGCGCTTCTCACGCAGCAGCAGGGTGACGTCGGCCGCGCCGGATTGGGTCAGCTTCGCGGCCCAGTAGCCGCCGACCGCGCCCGCGCCGAGGAACAGGATCTTCACTTCTTGGAACTCCTTTCGGCGAGCCATTCGTCGAGCCAGGTCGCGAGGTCGTCGGTCTGATGATGGATGTGGTCGAGGTTCGTGCCCTGGGCGCGCTTAACGCTTTCGTCGGTGCGCACCCATATGGTCCGCATGCCCATGTCGTGCGCGGGCTTGAGATTCACCGAGATGTCGTCGGCAAAGGCCGCACGCTTGGGATCGACGTTCCAGCGGCGGACCAGCTCGTCGTAGATCTGCTGGTGGGGCTTGGGCCAGTAGTCGCCCGCCACGATGTCGAAGATTCCCTCGAAGTGGTGCGACACGCCGAGGCGCTCCATCACCTTCTCGGCATGGGGCACGTCTCCCGCGGTGAAGATCAGTTTGCGTCCGGGGAGCGCAGCCAGTGCCTTCTCGAGATGGGGCGCCGCCTCGACCGGCGAGTAGTCGATGTCGTGCACGTAATCCAGGTAGTGCTTCGGATCGACACCATGCAGGCTCATCATCCCGCGCATGGAAGTGCCGTGGTCCTTCCAGTACTGCTTCTGGACGACCCGCGCCTCTTCGGGCGTCACCTTCAGCCAGTCGGAAATGTACCGGCCGATACGCAGGTCGATCTGGGCGAACAGGTTGCAACGCGCCGGATAGAGCGTGTTGTCGAGATCGAACAACCAGACGTCCGGATCGTGAGCGGGCGGAGTTTTGGGTGGGGGCATTTGGGGATTTTGATTAATGGCCAGCCGTGCGCTTGTCGAGGCGGCGGCCTATAAAGGCCCCAATGGATGTCCTGATTTACCTGCTGCTGGCGGTTGTGGCGCTGCTGGCCGCCGCTCTGGCGGCCTTGCTGCTGCGCCGAGGCGACACGCGCCAGTCCGATGCGGTGCGCCAGCACCTGGAACTCGCCCTCAGCCAGCAGGCCGAAACCGTGCAGCGGGTCGAGCGTTCGCTGCGTGAACAGGAGCAGGCCCTGTCCAAGGTCGTGCATGAAAGACTGGAGAAGAGCGAACAGACGACCGGCCAGATCGTCACCGACCTGCGCGAGCGGCTGGTCAAGATCGACGAAGCACAGAAGAAGATCGGAGATCTGTCGGTCCAGGTCGTCGGCCTGCAGCAGATCCTCTCGAACAAGCAGGCGCGCGGCGCCTTCGGTGAGGTCCAGCTCAACGACCTGGTGCAGAACGCGTTGCCGCCCCAGGCCTACGAATTCCAGAGCACGCTCTCGACCGGTGTCCGGGCCGATTGCCTGCTGAAGCTTCCCAATCCGCCCGGCTCGATCGCGATCGATGCCAAGTTCCCGCTGGAGAGCTATCAGCTGTTGCGCAGCGTCGCGCCGGGCGACGGACCGGGTCTTGCCACGGCCCAGCGCGCCTTCCAGCAAGCGATGCGCAAGCACATCGGCGACATCCAGTCGAAATACATCGTGCCCGGCGAGACCGCCGAATCGGCCTTGATGTTCCTGCCGTCGGAGGCGATCTACGCCGAACTGCACGCCAATTTCGCCGGCATCGTCGACGAGTCCTACAAGGCACGCGTCTGGATCGTCTCGCCCACCACCATGATGGCGACGCTCAACACCGTGCGGGCCGTCCTGAAGGACGTCCGCATGCGCGAGGAGGCCGGCAAGATCCAGAAGAACGTCGGCCTGCTTCTCGATGATGTGAAGCGGCTTTCCGATCGTGTCGAGAGCCTGAAGCGGCATTTCGGCCAAACGGAGGAGGACCTGCGGAAGATCGACACCTCGACGACGTCGATCACGCGCCGCGGCGAGCGAATCCTCGAGGTCGATCTGGGCGAGCAGCCGACGGCGCTGCCGCCCAAAGTCTAGGGCGTTCGCCGAGCCGTCGTCATTTGAGCGCGCACACCGACTGGCCGGGCTGCTTCGCCGCGGCCGAATCGCAGGTCGCCATGATCTTTCGCCTGGTCGACATGAGATAGCCCGACCAGGCTCCGCCGCGTCCGGGTTCGATCACCAGCATGCCGAAGGCCTTGAGCCCGACCACGAAGGCATCGGCGCCGGCAAGGTTCGGCACGGACACGGGACGCAGTGGGGCGTCGGGCGACGGCGCGGGCATGACGTCATGCAGCTCGACGCCGCCGGTCCCCACGACGATGTGGGGAGGCCGGCGGCCCTGGAAACCGATCGCCTGGAAACGATGCGTATGGCCGGTAAAGATCGCGGTCACGTGGTCGGGCAAGCCGGCAGGAAAGGCCTCCGAGACCGCGACCTGCTGGGTGACGTTGATGAAGCCGTAGGCTTCGCCGGGCACCGGTTGCCCGTGTTCCTTCATCACCACCCCCCAGATCGGGCGGTGGGTCACGATCCAGCTTGGCGTCACATCGGCGAGCAGGTTCGCGACGGTACGATACTGTGCCTCGTAGAGATCGACGTTGTAGGCGAAGGCGTCGGCGGCGTTCGAAGAATCGACAACGATGAGATTGAGGCCACCGAGCTTCAGGCGCGCCGGCGCCGTCGTCGGATTGGGGAAGCGCCTGCCGGCGAACGGCGCGGCCGGCAACCTGGGCCAGGCGCCGGGCCGCCACTCTGACGGCAGCTGCGGCGGGCAGGAGGCCTGCTGCTTGCCCGGACCGAGCAAAGCCGAGCCCATATCGAGCAGATAGAACCAGCCCGGTCCGGCACGGCTGCAGAGTTCGTGATTGCCGCGGGTGAACACCCAAGGCGCCGCCGTCAACAGCCGGTGTGCCGGTGCGAAGAAATCGTCCCGCCAGGCAGGCCAGTTGTCGATCTGCGGGCTGCCCGGCACGTTCTGGCTCCAGTAGGCCGGCCCCGCCGTTCGGAGCGCCGGGCCTTCGTCGATATCGCCCACATCGTAGACATCGACCTTGAGATCGCGGGCGTAACCGGTGGCGGCCGGCGGCAGCAGGAGCGACAGGGGCGTGCCGCGATAATTGTAGTCGCCGACATGGATGAACAGGTCGGGCGCCTGAATGTCGACGTCGCGGGCCAACTCGGCAAAGGGCCAGCTCGTGGTGTGCAGGCTGTCGCACTCCTGAACCGGCTTCTTGTGGCTGTCGTCGCATCCGGTATCGCCGAACAGGGCAACGCGGCGCGGCGTGTCGAGCCTCGCCGCTGGTAGCGCGAAGCGCTTGCCGTTCACTTCAATTCTCGCCGGGACGCCCACGGGGTAGAGCGCTTCGCATACCAGCACGTCGTCGAAGTCGCCGATCGGCGGCCGCGACCGCTCGGTCAATTGCCGCGGCGCTCCGGAAGCAGGTTCGAGAAGCGGACAGGCCGAGGCGCCCTCGGCGATTGTGCGGACCATCGCGACCGGCGCGCCATCGGCGCCTTCGCCGAGCAGCACGAAGGCGAACGCCGTGCGCGAAGACAAATCGTTCCTGGCGCAGCCTGCCAGCACTGCCGCAAGGGCCACGACACCGACAAGAAAGGCACGATGCACGACGACCCCCATAACATCGCAAGCGGGTCGTCCAGACTAGGGGGCGACCTGCCTAACTCCAAGGACCGCGGTTGCCGGTCTGTGGAACCGACCCGCCGCGGCGCATCGACGTCGCCGGCGTGACGGGATCGACGCTGCCGGCGCCCGCCATCGCGTGAAGGCGCGCGATGCGCTCTTCCATCGGCGGGTGGGTGGAGAACAGGCTGCGCATGCCGCCGCCCGACAGCGGGTTGTCGATGTAGAGATGCGCAGTAGCGGGATTGGCTTCGGCCGTAGCGTTCGGGATCGACTGCGCGCCCTCATGCAGGCGCTGCAGCGCAGAGGCGAGCCATAGGGGGTTGCCCGAGATTTCCGCGCCGGCCCGGTCGGCCTCGTATTCGCGGCTGCGGCTGATCGCCATCTGCACCAGGGAAGCGGCAAGCGGCGCCAGGATCATCATGGCAATGCCGACGATCGGATTCTGCGGCCGTCCGTTCTCGTCGCGGCTGCCGCCGAAGAAGAATGCGAAGTTCGCCAGCATGCCGATCGCACCCGCCAGGGTGGCAGCGACGGTCATGGTGAGCGTATCGCGATGCTTCACGTGGCCAAGCTCGTGCGCCAGCACGCCGGTTACTTCTTCGCGGCTGAGATGGCGCAGCAATCCCGAATTCACCGCCACGGCGGCGTGTTCCGGATTGCGGCCAGTCGCGAAGGCGTTGGGCTGGTCCTCGTCGATGATGTAGACGCGCGGCATCGGCAGACCGGCGCGCTGGGCGAGCTGCTGGACGATGCCATAGAGTTCGGGCGCCTCGTTGGGACCGACCTCGCGCGCATTGGCCATGCGCAGCACCATCTTGTCGCTGTTCCAGTAGGCGAAGAAGTTCATGCCCAGCGCCACGACGAACGCGATCATCAGGCCACCCCGGCCACCCAGCAGATAGCCGATCGCCAGAAAGAAGGCGGTCAGGGCCGCCAGCAACAGGGCGGTTTTCATGTAGTTCATGCTGCGAAAGATGGCCTGAAAATGTGGCGAATCAAGATGCCCGGCGTCATCATGCGGCCATGACCGAAACAGCCAGGCCGACCCCGCCAGAGCCGCCCAAGACCGAATCGACGCCCCCAGCCAAGCCGCCGGAGCCGCCCAAGAAGGTCGAGGAAATCGGCGGCCCGCCCGGCCCCGAGCCGACGCGTTACGGCGACTGGCAGTTCAACGGCAAGGTGACCGACTTCTGATGCGTACCGACATTTTCCATCCCGACTTCAAGGCACAACCCTGGTGGTGGGAGGCGTGGACCCCGAACAACGCGTTGTCCCAGGATCCTCCGGCCAAGACCGACGTGGTGATCGTCGGCGCGGGCTACGGCGGGCTCTCGACGGCGCTGGAACTGCGGCGCAACCGCGTCGATTGCGTCGTGCTCGAGCGCGGCGTGTTCGGCATCGGCGCCAGCACGCGCAACGGCGGCATGCTCTCGGGCGGCACCAACGTCGCCAAGGGGCTGGGCGGCAAGAATCCGAAGGTCGAGGCCGAGTTCGAGGCCAACAAGGCGGCGTTCCTGGGCAGCGGCGCCGATTCTCTGCAGACGCTGATCGACATCATCACGCGCGAGAAGATCGACTGCGGCCTGATCACCAACGGCCGCTTCACCGGCGCCTGGACGCCCGCGCACTATGACGACCAGGCGCGCAAGGTCGAGATGTTCAACAAGTATGCCAATGTCGGCGCGGAGATGATCCCGCGCGAACGCGTGCGCGAGATGATGGCCTCCGATTACTACTACGGCGGCATGTACGTGAAGGCCGGCGGCAACCTCCATCCGGCACGCTACTACAAGGGCCTGCTCGAAGCCGCCAACCGCGAGGGAGCGATCCTGTGCGGCAACATCGAGGCCGAGCGCATCGAGAAGATATCCGGCGGGAAGAACGGGGGCGGCTGGCGCGTGCTGACCGCGAAGGGCCCGATCCTGGCCAAGGAAGTGGTGATCGCGACCAACGGCTACACCGGTGATCTGACGCCACGCCTCAAGCAGCGGGTCGTGCCGGTGGCGAGCCACATCATCGCCACCGAGGAGCTGCCGATGCCCGCGACGGAATTGATCCCGTTGCAGCGCTCGATCGGCGACACCAAGCGGGTACTGACCTATTACCGGCCCTCGCCCGACGCAAAGCATATGATCTTCGGCGGCCGCGCGCGCTTTACCGCCGCGCCTCCGGAAGTGAGCGCGCCGATCCTGTACCAGTACATGATCGACCGCTTCCCGCAGCTGAAGGGCATTCGCATCACTCACGTCTGGACCGGCAACGTGGCCTTCGCGCTCGATTCGATGTCGCACATGGGCCAGGACGACGGCATGCACTACCTGCTCGCCTGCAACGGCAGCGGCGTGGCGATGATGACCTATCTCGGCACCCAGACGGCAAAGAAGATCGCGGGCGGCAGCAACGCACCGATCAATGCCTTCGACGGCCGCGAGTTCCCCGAACATCCGCTCTACAACGGCGACCCGTCGCTTTATCTGCCGCTGATCGGCGCCTGGTACCGCACGCGCGACTGGATCGACCGCAAGCTGGCAGCGTGATAGAGGGCGGCGCCATGACGTCGCCCGCCGCTTCCTTGCCCGTCACCCTCGACGACGTCCGCGAGGCCGCCAGGCGCATTGCCGGTGCGGTGGTGCATACGCCCTGCCTGCGCAGCGAGACCCTGTCGCGTATCGCCCAGGCCGACATCTGGCTGAAGTTCGAGAACCTGCAATTCACCGCCTCGTTCAAGGAACGCGGCGCACTCAACACCCTGCTGCAGCTCACGCCCGACGAGCGCAAGCGCGGCGTCATCGCGATGTCGGCCGGCAATCATGCGCAAGGTGTCGCCTATCACGCCGGCCGGCTCGGCATCCCGGCGACCATCGTCATGCCGTCCTTCACGCCCAACACGAAGGTGACGCACACGCGGGGCCATGGCGCGACGGTGGTGCTGCACGGCGACACGTTGTCGGAAGCGGCGCAGGAAGCCCACCGCATCGCCGACGAACGGAAGCTGGTGTTCGTGCATCCCTACGACGATCCGCGCATCATCGCGGGCCAGGGCACGATCGCGCTCGAGATGCTGCAGGACGTGCCCGAGCTCGACACGATCGTGGCGCCGGTCGGCGGCGGCGGGATGATCGCGGGCTGCGCCGTCGCGGCCTGCGGGTTGAAGCCCGGACTCAGGATGATCGGCGTCGAGGCCGCGGGCTACTCGGCGATGCGCCAGATGCTGGCCGGCGAGCCGGTGAGCGCCGGCGGCGACACGATCGCCGAGGGCATCGCGGTGCGCGACATCGGTCAGTTGCCGCTCCGCATCTGCCGCGCCCTGCTGGACCGGGTCGTGAGCGTCGACGAGGTCACGATCGAGCGTGCCATTGCCCTGCTGCTCGAGGTCGAGAAGACGGTGGTCGAGGGTGCGGGCGCCGCCGGCCTCGCCGCCCTGCTGGCCTACCCCGAGATCTTCCGCGGCCGCAAGGTGGGCCTGGTGCTGAGCGGCGGCAACATCGACACCCGGCTGCTCGCCTCGGTGCTGCTGCGCGGGCTGGTGCGCGACGGCAGGATCGTGCGGCTCCGGCTCATGATCGGCGACGCGCCGGGCCAGCTCGCCCGGGTAGCCGGACTGATCGGAAAGGCCGGCGGCAATATCGTCGAAGTGCAGCACCAGCGGCTGTTCGGCGGGGTGGTCGCCAAGGCCACCGAGCTCGACGTCACGGTCGAAACCCGCGACCGGGCCCATGTCCGGGAGCTGGTTGCGGCCCTGGAAGGCCAGGGATTCAAGGTTCGCGTGCTGGAGGGCGCCGACGCGTAAAAGCGTCGCTTTCTACTCACCGGCCGGGGGGTCTAAAAGACCCGCCATGTCCGCCTCCCCCCACTACGTCCCCTCGCCCACGCCGGATCTGGCCCGGATCCGGCGCGCGTTGATCTCCGTCTCCGACAAGACCGGCCTCGTCGAGCTGGGCAAGGCGCTGGCGGCGCACGGGGTGGAAATCCTGTCCACCGGCGGCTCGGCCAAGAGCCTGCGCGACGCCGGTGTGAAGGTGATCGAGGTCAGCGATCACACCGGCTTTCCCGAGATCATGGACGGCCGCGTGAAAACGCTGCAGCCCTCCATCCATGGCGGCATCCTGGCGCGGCGCACCGACAGCGGACACGCCAAGGCGATGAGCGACCACAGGATCGCCGCCATCGATCTCGTGGTGGTGAATCTCTATCCGTTCGAGGCGACGGTCGCGCGTGGCGCCGATTTCCCGACCTGTGTCGAGAATATCGACATCGGCGGCCCGGCGCTGATCCGCGCCTCGGCCAAGAACCACGACTTCGTCACCGTCGTGGTCGATCCTGCCGACTACACGTCCGTGCTCGACGAAATGACAGCGAACAAGGGCGCCACGTCGCTCAAGTTGCGCCGCCGCCTCGCGGCCAAGGCTTACGCCCGAACCGCGTCTTACGATTCGGCGATCGCCAACTGGTTTGCGAGACAGCAGGGCGAGCTCTTCCCGGAGCGGCTCACCCTGGCGGCCGAGCGCGTGCAGGTACTGCGCTACGGCGAGAACCCGCACCAGCAGGCGGCGTTCTACGCCGACGGCAGCAAGCGGCCGGGCGTCGCCACCGCGCGTCAGGTGCAGGGCAAGGAACTTTCCTACAACAACATCAACGACACCGACGCCGCCTACGAATGCGTCGCCGAATTCAGCGAGCCGGCGGTCGTCGTGATCAAGCACGCCAATCCCTGCGGCGTGGCGATCGGCAGAGACCAGTACAGCGCCTACCTCAAGGCTTACGAGTGCGATCCGGTGTCCATCTATGGCGGCATCGTCGCCCTCAATCGCCGGCTCGAGGCGCAGACGGCGACCGATCTCGCCAAGCGCTTTCTCGAGGTGATCATCGCGCCCGATGTCTCGCCGGAGGCGCTGGAGATCCTGGCGCGGCGCAAGGACGTGCGCATCCTGCTCGCCGGCACGCTTCCCGATCCAGCGGGTCCGGGCATGACGCTGAAGAGCGTGGCCGGTGGCTATCTGCTGCAGAACCGCGACAACGGCCGCGTCGCGCGAGCTGAGCTCAAGGTCGTGACCAGGCGCGCACCGACCGAGCAGGAGCTTTCCGATCTGCTGTTCGCGTTCACCGTCTGCAAGCACGTGAAGTCGAATGCCATCGTCTATGCCAAGAATGGCGCAACCGTCGGCGTCGGCGCGGGTCAGATGAACCGCCGCGATTCCTCGCGCATCGCCGCCATTCGCGCCGCCGAATCGGGGGAAGCGGCGAAACTGCCGCAGAGCCCGGCGATCGGCAGCGTCGTGGCGTCCGATGCCTTTTTTCCCTTCGCCGACGGCTTGCTGGCCGCAGCCGAGGCCGGTGCAACGGCGATCATCCAGCCCGGCGGTTCGGTGCGCGACAAGGAAGTGATCGAAGCTGCCGACGAGAAGGGCCTCGCGATGGTTTTCACGGGCATGAGGCACTTCCGCCACTAGACTGACGGGAGATCGCCCACCGGCGAACAGAGGGGAAATTCCCCTCCGATTCCCTCGTTTTTCCCCTCCTCGGGGGAACGATTTCAAGCTGTCAAATAAGGGTTTTGGCGACCTTTTCCCCTCGGACAGGGACTCCCCCTCTTGCCGGCGTCCCGTGACGCGCCGGCAGGTGTTCGAGCCCTCCGGTCATCACACGTCTAGACAGGCTCGATCAGGTCCCAGCGATTGCCATAAAGATCGGTGAACACCGCGACCTTGCCGTAGGCTTCGTCTGCCGGCCCTCTCACGAAGGTGACGCCGCGACTGGAATAGGCGCGATAGTCGCGATCGAAATCGTCGGTGTGCAGGAACAGGAAGACGCGCCCGCCAGTCTGATTGCCGATCGCGCGCCTTTGTTCCTCGGTGGACGCCTTGGCGAGCAGGAAAGCCGTTCCGGCACTCCCGGCCGGTCGCACGACGACCCAGCGCCGGCCGGCACCTTGCCGCGTGTCGGGCGTGTCCTGGACCAGGGAGAAACCGAGCTTTTGTGTGTACCAGACGATCGCCTCGTCGTAGTCGGCAACAACAAGGGCGACGAGGGCGAGATGCTGCTTCATGAGGCTCCAACAGAGAAGCCACGCGGGATCACCGAGACTTCGAGCGGCAGACGACCGATCGTTTCGCCGTCGAGATCGACCATCGTCTCGACTTCCGACTCGAACTTGAACGAGGTGCCGCGGCCGGTACTCACCTGGGGATGATGCACATGGTCGCCGCTATAGACCTTGGGTAGTACGCGCGTGAGCATGGTGAAGGGTGCCACGTCGCCCATCTCGATCAGGTCGAGCACGCCATCGTCGAACTTCGCGCCCGGGATCAGCCGCATGCCGCCACCGCCGTTTTCGGTATTGCCGACCATCGCGGTCGAGATCCGGCGCGGCGCCTGCTTCACGCCATTGACGGTGATGGCGATCGCGCGAGGCCGGTAGCCCAGGATCACTGGCGGCGACATCAGAAAATAGGAGATGCCGCCCAGCTTCTTCAGCCAGCGCGACTGCGACGTGCGGTAGCTGACCGTCGCCGCCAAGCCCAGCGCGACGATCAGGTAGCCAAAGCGCTCGACGGTCTTGCCGTCGAAGCCGACGCAACGCACGCGCAACAGATCGATCTGCCGCGTGGACGTCGACGCGGCGGCATCGAACGCAAGGCCGGGCGTGGCGAGATGGCCGAGCGCCCGGCAAAGCTCGTTGGCGGTGCCGTTCGGCACCGGACAGAGGACCGAGTCGGCGACCGTCAGCCGGCCCGCCGGATCGAGCATGCCGTTCAGTGACTCGTTCACCGTCCCGTCACCGCCGACGGCGATGATGCGGCGGGCACCCTGGGCCAGGGCGGTCCGGGCCAGCTCGGCCGCATGGCCGGGTGCGGCAGTGAAGACCGGCTCGAACGGGCCCAAGCGCCGCGCCAGTTCGGTCTGAATGGCGGGCCAGGTCCGCTGGGCGCTGCCCTTGTGGGCGGCCGGATTGACGATAACGGTGAAATCCATACTGTCAGATTCTGTCAGCTGCCACTTCTATGCTGCCGGCCTCGATCTTAAGGGGCACCCGTGTCGCGCGCTCAACGATTGTTGGACCTGATCCAGGTTCTGAGACGACACCGCCACCCGGTGAGCGGCGCTGCGCTCGCCGAGGCCACGGGTGTGTCCCTGCGCACGGTCTACCGCGACATCGAAACGCTCAAGGCCGAGGGCGCCCACATCGACGGCGAGGCAGGTGTCGGCTACGTGCTGCGGCCGGGCTTCATGTTGCCGCCGCTGATGTTCAGCGAAGAGGAAATCGAGGCGATCGTGCTCGGCTCCCGCTGGGTGCATCAGCGCGCCGACAAGTCGCTGGCCGGTGCCGCCGCCAATGTCTTGGCCAAGATCGGTGCGGTGCTGCCGCAGGACCTTCGCGAGACACTCGACGATTCGGGCCTACTGGTCGGGCCAGCCGAAACGGTGTCGGCCGGCGATGCCGAGCTGCCCAAGATCCGCCAGGCCATCCGCCGCGAGCGCAAGCTCACGATTTCCTACAACGACAAGGATGGCGCGCCGACCAAGCGCACGGTGTGGCCGTTCGCGCTCGCGTTCTTCGAGAAGGTCCGCGTGGTCGTGACCTGGTGCGAGCTGCGCCAAGACTATCGACACTTCCGGACCGACCGAATCGCGACGCTGACGGTGAACGACAAGCGCTATCCGCGGCGGCGTCAGGCGCTGCTCAAGGAGTGGCGTGAACGCGACGGCACGACGGACGTGTGAGTCTGCTGCCATTCCCTGACAGCAGGGCCGTCTACAACAGGTTCATCCATCTAGGAGAACCCCATGACGCAGCACACGAACAGGAACTGGCTGGCTGTCGCTTCCGCCGATCACGTCGCGATCGGACGCAGCGAAGGGTTCATGCAGGCCTGCCACGGCAAGGTCTCACCCTTGCAGCGCCTGCAGCCCGGCGATCGCATCGTCTATTACTCGCCCAATCGCCGGTACTCGCCAAGTCATGCCTTGCGCGACAAGGATCGGCTGCAGAGCTTCACCGCGCTCGGCACCGTGCGCGAGAGCGCACCGTATCGCGCCGACCAGGATTCCGGCGGTCGCGAATTGTTTCGCCCGTGGCGTCGCGACGTTTCCTGGCACGATGCACAGGAAGTCCCGCTGGCCTGGCTGAAGGACCGGCTCGCCTTCACCCGCGAACTCAACTGGGGTTACCGCCTGCGCCAGGGTCTGGTCGAGATCAGCGATGCCGACATGGCCGTAATCGCGGAAGCCATGTTCGCGGCTGACGCGGAGCCGATCCGGCTCGCCGCCTGATCGGGCGGTTGTCCGTATCGGCCCCGGGAATCAGCGATAAGATCAACGGACCGGCAGGGGAAACATGAGCCCGCCCTTGCTCCACAGCGCATTCAAGCCGCGTGCAAAGGCCAGAGGGGAGCGTTGACCGACATTGCGCTCAAACACTTCGTTGTAGTTGCCGACCTGCTTGATGATGTTGAAAGCCCACTTCTCGTCCAGCCCAAGCGCCTTGCCATTGCCGGGATCGACACCCAGCAACAACCGCACGTTGGGATCGGTCGCGTCCTGGCGCCGGCCGTCGACGTTGTTCCTGGTGATTTCCCGCTCTTCGGCGTCGACCATCGCATAATGCGTCCAGCGCACGACATCGAGCCACGGGCTGTCGCCGTTGCGCACGAACGGGCCGAGCGGCTCCTTGGAGATGAATTCAGGAAGCATGGCGTAGTCGGCGGCCTTGCCGCTGGTGACCAGGATCGCCGCAAGAGCAGTGGCGTCGGCGGTTGCCGCCACGCAGCGGCCGGCGAAGAAGGCCTGATACATCTCTTCCGCGGTGTCGAGCGTCAGGACCAGCGCCGATGTACCGCGCAGTTTCAGCCAGGCCACGAGGTTGAACTGATGCGTCGTGCCCTTGGTGACGCAGACGATCCGGTCGGTCAGACCCGACACGCGCGCGATGCCGGATTTCTTCGGCACGACGAAGGCCTGGCCATCGTAGTAGTTCACGACGGCGAAGCGGGCATGATTGCCGGTCGCGCGCTGCAGCGTGATGGTCGAGTTGCGCGCCAGCACGTCGAACTCCCCGGCGAGCAGCCGTTCGAAGCGGTTCTGCGCCGTGGTCGGAATGAACGTCACCTTGTTGGCGTCGCCCAGGGTCGCAGCCGCCACGGCCCGGCAAAGATCGACGTCGAGACCTTCCCATTGCTGTTGCGCGTTCTGGATCGAGAAGCCGGGCAGCGCACCATTGACGCCGCACAAAAGCTTGTCGCGCTTCTTGACGGCTTCCAGCGTCGACTGGGCCGCGGCCGGCAAGGTCAAACAGATCAGGGCGAGGAGGACGGCGATCGATTTGTGAAGAATAGTCATGGTCCTGCTCCAACCATCCGGCAGCTGTCGAATACAACCATAGGGCGGTCTAATCTTGGCGTCAGCCACGACAGGATGCAGATGGCTCGTTGCCCAATTAGTGAGCAGCGGCATCTGGATCGACTTCGTGGCCGCAAATCCTCTCATGAACTCCATTACTTCGGCTGCAATTGATTTCAATTGCTGCAGCGCCCACATCTGTTCCTGCAACGCAAAATCATTCTCGGGGGAGTTTCCTTTGCCCGCCCTGCAGCGCCTGATCCTCGCCCTCGCAGTCCTTTCATTCGGCACGATCACTGTCTCCCTGCCGTCCCTCGCCCAGGGCGGGCCGCCCGCCATGCCGGTTGGCGTCTCCGAACCCATAGCCAAGCGGGTGATCCAGTGGGACGAATATTCCGGGCGCTTCGAGGCGCTGGCGATCGTCGAGATTCGCGCACGTGTCTCGGGCTTCGTCGACAAGCTGAACTTCAAGGACGGCCAGTGGGTGAACGCCGGGGAGCAGCTGTTCACCATCGACAAGCGGCCCTATGAGATCGCTGTCGAATCGGCGACCGCCGACGTGGCGCGCAACAGGGCACAGGTGGAGCTCGCCGAACTGCAGGTCGGCCGCGGCGCGGCGCTGATCGGCTCGCGCACCATCACCGAGGCGGATAACGATACCCGCAAATCGAACCTCGCGGTCGCCAAGGCGCAGCTCAAGGCAGCGGAAGCGGCTCTTCACAATGCCCAGCTCAATCTCGAATGGACCGAGGTGACGGCGCCTCTCTCGGGCCGAATTTCCGACCGCAAGGTCGATCCGGGCAACCTTATCCAGGGCGGTCAACAGGGCGCCACACTGCTTGCCACCATCGTCAGTACCGATCCGATCTACTTCACCTTCGACGTCTCGGAGGCCGATCACCTGCGCTACCAGCGTCTGTCGCTCGCCGGCACGCGCGGCCAGGCGGGCTCCTCGGTGATCCCGGTGATGATCAAGCTCGCCGACGAGACGGAATGGAAACGCCAGGGCAAGGTCGACTTCGTCGACAACGTGCTCAGCCCACGTTCGGGCACGATTCGCACCCGCGCCATCGTCGAGAACAAGGACCGTCTGCTGACACCCGGCGTGTTCGGCCGCATCCAGCTCTACGGCGGTGAATACGATGCCCTCCTGATTCCCGATTCGGCCGTGGTCTCCGACCAGGCGCGCAAGATCGTGTTCGTGGTGGGGCCGGAGAACGTCGTGCAGGCGCGGCCGATCACGCTGGGCCCGATCTATGAGGGATTGCGGGTCGTGCGCTCCGGCCTCAAGGCGGAAGACAAGGTCGTGCTCGACGGGCTCGCCAATCCGATGGTGCGTCCCGGCGCCAAGGTCGTGCCGCAAACGGTACAGATCGCCGCCAAGCCCTAATCCGCCGCCGGATCGCCCATGCGTTTTTCCCATTTTTTCATCGACCGGCCGATCTTCGCGTCGGTGCTGTCGCTGATCATCCTGATCGTGGGCGGCATCGCGCAGTTCCGCCTACCCGTCTCGGAGTATCCCGAGATCGCCCCGCCCACCGTCACCATCCAGGCGACCTATCCCGGCGCCTCGGCCGAGGTGATCGCCCAAACCGTCGCGACGCCGATCGAGCAGGAAGTGAACGGCGTCGACGACATGCTCTACATCTCCTCGCAGTCGACGGGAGACGGTTTGCTGACGGTGAGCGTCACGTTCAAGCCCGGCGTCGACATCGACCAGGCCCAGGTGCTGGTGCAGAACCGCGTGGCCGTGGCGCAGCCGCGCCTGCCCGAAGACGTGCAGCGGCTGGGTGTCGTGGTTCGCAAGGCCTCACCCGACCTGATGATGGTCGTGCACATGGTGTCGCCCGACGGCAGCCGCGACCAGCAGTACATCTCGAATTACGCCACGCTCTACGTGAAGGACGTGCTGACCCGCGTCGAGGGTGTCGGCAACGTGCTCGTGTTCGGCGCGCGCGACTATTCGATGCGCGTCTGGCTCGATCCGGCGCGGGTGGCAAGCCACAACCTCACCGCCACCGAAGTCATGATTGCCATGCGCGCAGCCAACCTGCAGGTCGCTGCCGGTGCGATCAACCAGGCGCCTGCATCGTCGCCGGGCGGGTTTACCCTGACGGTCAATACGCTGGGACGCCTGACCTCGCCCGAGGAGTTCGGCAACATCGTGCTGCGGGCCGAACCCGCCGGATCCGTGACGCGCCTGCGCGACGTGGCACGCATCGAACTGGGCGCGCAGGACTACAATCTCAACGCCTATCTCGACAACAAGACCGCCACTGCGCTGGGCATCTTCCAGCGCCCCGGCTCGAACGCGCTCGCTACGGCGGGCGGCATCAAGGCGGCGATGGAAGGGCTGAAGAAGAATTTCCCTCCCGGTCTCGACTACAAGGTTGTCTACAACCCGACAGAGTTCATCCAGGCCTCGGTCGACGCGGTGATTCACACCCTGTTCGAGGCGCTGATCCTCGTCGTGATCGTGGTCATCCTGTTCCTGCAGACCTGGCGGGCCGCGTTGATCCCGCTGCTGGCGATTCCCGTGTCGCTGATCGGCTCGTTCGCCGTCATGTCGGCGATCGGCATATCGTTCAACACGCTCTCGCTGTTCGGCCTGGTGCTGGCGATCGGCATCGTGGTCGACGACGCCATCGTCGTGGTCGAGAATGTCGAGCGCTACCTCACGCAGGGCATGTCGCCCAAGGAGGCCGCACACAAGACCATGGATGAGGTCGGCGGTGCGCTGATCGCGATCTCCCTGGTGCTGGTGGCGGTGTTCCTGCCGACGGCCTTCATCACCGGCCTGCAGGGGTCCTTCTACAAGCAATTCGCCATCACCATCGCCGCCTCGACGGCGATCTCGGCCTTCGTGTCGCTGACCCTTTCGCCCGCACTGGCGGCGCTGCTACTGAAGACCCACGCCCTCAGCCACGTCGAGGCGGCCAAGCCCACCCTGCGCGACCGGCTGATGTTTCCGATCAACTGGTTCTTCGGTCGTTTCAACGCGGGATTCGAATGGCTGTCGGCGAGCTACGGCAAGCTGACTGCGCAGGCGATCCGTTTCACCTCCATCGCCCTTGTGGTCTATGCCGGCCTGCTGTTCCTCACCTACAACCGGCTGGCCGAGACGCCGACCGGTCTGATCCCGCAGCTCGACCGCTCCTACTTCATCGCCGCGATGCAGTTGCCGCCGGGCTCGACGCTGGAGCGCGCCGACCGGCTGGTCCGGCAGGCCTCCGAGCTGATCATGGGTACGCCGGGCGTTCAGAACGCCGTGGCGTTCGTCGGGTTCGACGGCGCGACCTTCACCCAGGCGCCCAACACCGGCGTGATCTTCGTGCCGCTGAAACCGTTCGCAGAGCGTGCCGACATTCCGAAAGACAAGATCCTGGCCGAACTCCGCGGCAAGATGTTCTCCCTGCGCGAGGCCTTCGTGTTCGTGCTCGAACCGCCCTCGGTCCCCGGCATCGGCACCGGCGGCGGCCTGAAGGGCTATGTGCAGGATCGCGCCGCGCGCGGCCTCCCGGCGCTCGAAGGCGCCACCTGGGCCCTTGCCGGCGCCGCCGGCCAGACGCCGGGCCTAACCCAGGCCTTCACGCTCTTCAGCACGCGCACGCCGCAGATCTGGGCCGAGATCGACCGCACCAAGGCCGAGCAGCTGGGCGTCCCGATCGCGAGCGTCTTCCAGACGCTGTCGGTCTACATGGGTTCGGCCTACGTCAACGATTTCAACATCCTGGGCCGCACCTACCGCGTGACGGCGCAGGCCGACAATCCCTACCGGCTCAGCGTTCGCGACGTCGCCAACCTGAAAACGCGCAGCACCAGCGGCGAGATGGTGCCGATCGGCTCGGTCGCGACCTTCAGCGACACGACCGGGCCTTACCGCGTGGCGCGCTACAATCTCTACCCGGCGGCCGAGGTCCAGGTCGCACTGGTGCGCGGGTTCTCCTCGGGCCAGGGGATCGCCGCCATGGAAGGGCTCGCGTCCAAGGTCCTGCCCTCGGGGTTCGGCTTCGAATGGACCGAAATCGCGCTGCAGGAGAAGCTTGCCGGTAACACCGCGATCCTGGCGTTCGGTCTGGCCGTCCTGTTCGTCTTCCTGCTGCTGGCGGCGCTGTATGAGAGCTGGCTGTTGCCGCTGGCGGTCATCCTGATCGTGCCGATGTGCATTCTTGCCGCCATGGTCGGCGTCAATCTGCGCGGGCTCGACCGCAACATCCTGGTCGAGATCGGCCTGGTGGTGCTGGTCGGCCTCGCGGCCAAGAATGCCATCCTGATCGTCGAGTTTGCCAAGCAGGCGCACGAGGCCGGCATGAGCCGTCACGAGGCCGCGATCTCGGCCGCGCGCACGCGTCTGCGGCCGATTCTGATGACCTCGCTCGCCTTCATCCTGGGCGTGGTGCCGCTGGTGCTGAGCACAGGCGCCGGTGCGGAGATGCGCCAGTCGCTGGGCACTGCCGTGTTCGCCGGCATGCTGGGCGTCACCCTGTTCGGCCTGGTGTTCACGCCGGTCTTCTACGTGATCTCCACGGCGCTCTCGGAGTTGCGCTTCAAATGGCGCAAGAGAGACCTCGACACCCCGACATTCACGCCGGAGAAGTGAGCGACATGAAGAGATCGTGGTTCCTGATCTCTGGCGCGGTGGCCGCTGCCGCGCTTGCCTTGGCCATCCTGCCAAGCTCGGCCGAGCCGGCGCGGCAGCTGCCCGCACCGACGGTGGACGAGAAGGCCGACGGTGGCTCGGCGACCCGCACCGCGGTGTTCGCAGGCGGCTGCTTCTGGGGCGTACAGGGTGTGTTTCAGCACGTCGAGGGGGTAACCAGCGCGGTCTCCGGCTACGCCGGAGGCGATGCCGCGACGGCGAACTACGAAATGGTCGGCCGCGGCCGGACCGGTCATGCCGAAGCAGTGCGGATCGTCTACGACCCGCGCAAGGTGAGCTTCGGCACCCTGATGCAGATCTATTTCTCGGTGGCGCACGATCCGACCGAGCTCGACCGCCAGGGTCCCGACGTCGGACCGCAGTACCGTTCGACGATATTCGCGGGCGACGACGAGCAGGCGCGCCTGGCCAAGGCCTATATCGACCAGCTCGACAGCGCGAAGCTATTCGGCCGAAAGATCGCCACCACGATCGAGCGCGGCAAGCCATTCTATCCTGCCGAGGACTACCATCAGGACTATCTCACCCTGCATCCAACGCAGCCCTACATCGCGATTCACGACCTGCCCAAGATCGAGAATCTCAAGCGGCTCTTTCCCGATCGCTATCGCGTCGAGCCGGCGCTGGTTTCCAAGACCGGCACATAGACTACGGCCTTGGATCGGGCCGCAGGACGCGGTGCAGGTCGAGCACCGGCGGATCGCGGCCGAGCTGTGACAGCATCGTGTGGACCTGAGCGCGATGGTGCGTCTGGTGATTGAAGAAATGCGGCAGGATCACCTCGACAGGGTCCTGGCTGTCGAAGCCTGAATTGTTCACGTAGCGCAGCGAGCGGCCGAAAAAGCCGGCCGGCGGGTCGGCAAAGAACGCTTCGATGCGCCGGTCCATCTCCTGGCGCGCGGCACGAAGACCGGTGAACTCCTCGTGCAGGATCGACCCGAGATCGGTCGAGGGATGGCTGCCGCCCTCGAACCGCGTCATCCAGATCCGATCGCCCAAGAGGAGGTGATTGAGCGTGCCATGCACGCTCCTGAAGAAGGCGCCGAGATCGCGCCGCCTATCGGCTTCGCTCAAGTCCGCGCAGGCGGCATAAAGCGTTGCGTTGGCAAGACGATTGTAGAGCGCGTACTGCGCCCAGAGAGGCCCGGACATCGGCCCCTTTTTATCGCGCCGCCGCCGAAATCCAGCGAACCAGATCGCGAACGAGGGTAGCCGCCACGGCACTGCGCATCCGATGGGCGCGCACGATGTGGGGCTGGTGGTCGCCGGTCAGAATGGGGAACGGGATCGGGCGCATGGAAATCTCCTCGAATGTTGGATTAGTACGTAATTAAAATATGATGATCAGATAATCAGGTATTATTGACCAATACTCATGAATGATATTCACTAATCGAGCAATGTTACATCATGCTGGGGAAATGGCTGCCTTCGTGCGGGTCGTCGAAGCGAGGGGCTTTTCCGCCGCCGCGCCGGCGCTCGGCCTGACCCCGTCGGCGGTCAGCAAGCTGGTGACCCGGCTGGAAACGCGACTCGGCGTGCGGCTCCTGCAGCGCACGACCCGGGCGCTGCATCTCACCACCGAGGGTGAGCTGTTCTTCGATGCCGCGCGCCGCATCGTGGGCGAAATCGCGCAACTCGAGAACCGGCTGAGCGACGGCCGCGGCACGCCGCACGGTCTGCTTCGCGTGACGACGTCGCTTGCGTTCACCACCCACCAGCTCGCGCCGGTGATCTCGGAGTTCCTGGCCCGCCACCCGCGCATCGAGCTCGAGCTGCTGCCGACCGACCGCGTGATCGACATGATCGAGGAGGGCGTCGACATCGCCATCCGGATCGGCCGTCTGGCCGACACCTCGTTCATGGCGCGCAAGATCGGCGAAGACAAACGCCTGATCTGTGCGTCGCCGGCCTATCTCGCGCGGTACGGAACGCCGCGCACACCGCACGATCTGGTGCGCCACAAATGCATCGTCAGCCGCGAGCGCGCCTACCTCAACCGTTGGGCCTTCAGGACCGGCAGCGACGTCCACGAGATCGAGGTCACAGGCCCGCTGGCCGTCAGCGAGGGCGAAGCGCAGCTTCAGATGGCCCTGCAAGGTGTCGGTATCGTGCGCCTGACCAGACTCACGGTGGCGCAGGCCGTGCGCGAGGGGAAGTTGATGTCGCTGTTCGAAGCGCAGTCAGCCGACTCCGGCGTACCCATCCATGCAGTCTATCCGCACCGCCGGCACCTGCCGTCCAAGGTTCCGGCCTTCGTCGACTTCCTGATCGAGAAATTTACGCCGCCGCCCTGGGAGATATAGTAGCGGCTGCAATCACCGGAGGATTCAGGAATGCCCGACGCCATAGACGATCTGTTCCGCCGCTTCGGCAAGGCCTTCAACAAGGCCGATGTCGAGGAGATCGCGGCCTGCGTCACCGAGGATTTCGAATGGCGCCTCAATGCCGGCGGGGCGCCGGCGGGCCGCGTGCTGAAGGGAAAGGACGACCTGCGCAGGTACTTTGCCGACAAGAGCACAGCCCATCGCGAGGCACGCTATTCGGAGGCACGCATCCACCGTTCCGGCGACAAGCTGTTCGGCACTTTCCGCGTCACCGGCATCGACGCCCAGGGCAAGGCCTTCGACCGCTATGGCATCGATCTCTACGAGCTGAAGGACGGCAAGATCTCGTTGAAGGACAGCTACCTGAAGGCGGACTGACGGTGAACGACACCGTCCTGTGGAGCGTCGACCGGCGCGGCGTTGCGACGGTCACGCTCAACCGCCCCGAGGTCAACAACGCCTATAACGACCAGCTTCTCGCCGGCCTGCACGCAGCGATGGATGCGCTGCGCGACGAGGACGGCCTTCGCATGGTGGTGATCAAGGGCAACGGCCGGCACTTCCAGGCCGGCGCCGATCTCGCCTGGATCAGTGGCGTCGCCAAGCAAGGGCCGGCCGAGAATGAGGCAGCGAGCCGGCTGACGGCCGAAGCGATGCAGCGGCTGGATACTTGCCCGGTGCCGACTCTGGCCCTGATCCAGGGCGGCTGCTTCGGCGGCGGCACGGGGCTCGCAGCTTCGTGCGACGTGGTGGTCGCCAGCGAAGACGCGATCTTCTCGATCGCCGAAACGCGCTGGGGCCTGATGGCCGGTATCATCCTGCCGCAACTCTGTCATGCCATGGGCGTGCGCCAGGTGCGCCGCTACGCGCTGACGGGCGAGCGCTTCGGCGCCCAGGAGGCGAGACGGCTCGGTCTCGTGCATGAGGTGTGCCCGAACGGCGGCCTCGAGGAAGCCGGCGGCAGGATCGTCGAAGCGGTGCTGATGAATGCGCCGGGCGCGACGTCGGCCACCAAGATGCGCACGCTCGCCGCGGCTCGGGCCTTCATAGACGACGCGGAGATGCGCGAGCTGATTGCGGAACATGCCCGCACCCGCCAGCAGGACGAGGCTGCCGAAGGCCTCGACAGCTTCCGGGAGAAGCGCCGGCCCGGGTGGTACCCGGGCTAGCCATGCCGCTCAGCCGAGCGCAACGCGACAGGCCCGGCCTGCAATGGGTCGACTGGGCGCTGGTCGTCTCCTACCTGATCGGCGCCGTGCTGGGGACAGCGACAAGCTGCCTGATGGTGCATGACGGCGCGGTCCTGCTGACCGCCGCCTGGCTGGGCAATGCCTGGGACATCTATTTCAGCCAGAACGCCAGCCGCGCCGTCTCGACCCTGATGATGTTCGGCCCGATCTGGGGCCTGCGGCGCGTCCTCGGCCTGTCGTCCGAGGCGTTCATCGCCCTGGGACACTGCCTGTACTTCGCCGGGCCACTGCTGCTTTGGGCGGTGTTGCGCATCCTCGAACCCAACCGGCTGTTCTCGCGCCTCTTCCTCGCGCTGGCGCTCGCGCTGATCTACTTCCTGACCGAACTGGTGATCGGCGCTGCCTTCTGGATGATGTGGATGGCGATCGTGGCCAATCCCGAGCGCTCAAACCGCGCCGCCGCGATCGCCACGCTGGTGCTGGGCGCCGGCATGGCGCTGTCGCATCCCACCACCGGACTGATGAGCCTGGTCTGTCTGCTCGCGCTGGGCGGCCTGGCGCTGCTTGGCCGCCCGCTGCCACGCCGCATCCCGATCGCCACGGCCGCGCTCACCGTGCTGCTGATCGCCGCCTATTTCGCCGAGAGTGCCTGGCTGCCGGCCACCAACCCTACGATCCTCATCGCTGTCGACCGAATCCGGTACGACTACGTCGACCCGCGCTGGATGCTGGCCACCCTGGTGCTGTTCCCGATGCTGGCCGCGCTGTGGTTGCTGTTACTGGCGCCCGGCGTCAACGTGCTGAACGGGCGCTGGAAGTTTTCTGCGCCCGCGATCGTGGTCATCGCGATCTTCGGCGCCTGGTTCGCCGCCGCGGGCACCGGCCTGCTGACCTGGCTCTATGCGCGCCACACCGGCAGCTACATCCTGGTCGTCTCGACCCTGTTGGCGCTGACGGGACCCGTCGCCTGGATGAAGGAGGCGACGCGCCCCCTGATCTTCTATGCGGCGATCCTCGCGGTCTCGTTCGTGTCGTACAATTGGGACCTCGTGCAGTTCGGCCGCTTCGTCGACCGATACCTCGCGGCTGACTACGTCGATGTCTCGCGGCCGAACGTCAATTGGCCGCCGCAATATGCCGGTCCGGCGGATGAGCGAATCTACTTCAAGTGGGGCGCCGGCCAGGAGTACGTGCGCGACGTCGTCGTGCCGACATTCGACTGGTATCTCCTGACGCTGGCCTACTACAGCTACTTCCGCTCCCATCGGCAGGGACTGCTCTATCATCCGCTGGGCAAGAAGGGCGACTGGCTGCCCTACGAATGCGCGGCCCTGGCGCGCGCACAGAAGCTGCCGCACGACGCGAAGGACGAGAAGTTCCTGGCCTTTCTCGCCGCCAACTACTGTCCGCGCTGAACGCTACTCGGCCGCCTGCTGCTGTGAAGCCTGCCTTTGAGCCTGGCGGTCCGGCGTGAGCGTATAAGTCGTGAAGCGCTTGTTGAGCGCAGGCATCGGGCAGGCTTCGAGGTGGCCTTCTCCGGGCCGCATCAGGATCATTGCCGACGTGGCCACCAGCGCGCCGCGGTTGTTCGGTCGCGGGGGCCGGCATACCGAATAGGGCGAGGCGTAGTCGTCGAAGAAGGCCTGTCGGAAATCCTCCAGCGTCAGCTTGCCGATCCTGGGCGAGAGATGCTCGCGCACGCGCTTGTCGCGATAGATCGAATCGGGCGTCTCGGCGAGGCCAGTGTCCTTGACCTTGGCGCGGGCGCTGTCGGCGATCCAGTGATTGGCGTGCACGTAGAGCCCGTGCTCCGGCGCCAGCCAGAATGTCTCGTCCGGCGCACATTCGAAACCGAACGCTTCGCCACCCCCTCCTCCAAAAACTCCATGGCTGATCGCCATGTGGTTCGAGCCCAGACGATGGGTCTGGAAGATGGTGCGCACGGCCAGCGCCAGATGCTCGGCCTCCAGCACCTTGCGCCGGATGAAGGGCAGCGGCACGCCCGGCCCACGGGTGTAGTCGCGATCGCATTCCAGGGCGTTGGCGGTCAGGCCGATGCCCGCCGAGTTGAGCCCCGAGCGGGCCAGCCCGCCCGCTTCGGTGAAGGTAAGGATATCCGGCCCGTCATCGCGGCGGATGCGCAGCACCACGCCCGTCTCGGCGCACTCGGCACGCCAGTCCCAGTTCTGGCCGTGCAGCAGCACGCCATCGGCGCTCGCCTGCGGCAGCGCCAGCGCCGCCGTGCAGCCGTCGGGAAAATGCTGGGTCGCCTGCTGCCGGCGCGCCGCCGACACCATCTCGGTCCGCGCATTCATCAGCATGATGCCGGCGAAGGGCTGGCCGGATCCTTCGGCGATGCCGCGCATTTCCTCGACATAGGTCGGATCGAACGTCTCGACGGCCGGCACCATCTTCTCGGCGCGGCGCTCCAGCTCTTTCCAGTCGACACCGCTCTTGAGCAGCGATTCGGCGTACATGTCGATGCCGCGCTTGATCCGGTCGGGCACCGCCTTGCCGTGTTGCCGGCCGCGTTCGCGCGGACTTCCCGAAACGTCGATCAGGGGAAAGGGAGCATATTCCATCAAGCCTTCCCCAGCAGGGCCGCGCGAAACCGGTCCTTGAGATGCGCGCCATCCTGCGGCGGCATCACGAACTCGAGCTTCTCGACCATCACCTTCACGAGTCGAAACACCGGTCCCTT
>CAYZQZ010000002.1:0-44552 GCA_964480235.1 uncultured Reyranella sp.
CCCAGCGTCACCTTGACGGCGTCGGCGAGGATGTCGACGCCGCGCAGCATGCGCTGGCGGGCGTCGCCGCTAAAGCGGACTTCTTTGGCTGCCATTGTTCAAATTCCTCGTGATGTCTGTTGTGAGTGAGTTGAGCGACAGGGGCCTTAGGCCGCCTTCTTCATCGCGCCGGAACCCTCGAGGATTCCCATGATGTCGCTTTCCTTCATGATCAGGTACTCGACGCCGTCGAGCTTGACCTCGGTGCCGGACCACTTGCCGAACAGGATGCGGTCGCCGGCCTTGACGTCGAGCGGAACCAGCTTGCCGCTCTCATCCCGGGCGCCCGGACCAACGGAGACGATCTCGCCTTCCATCGGCTTTTCCTTGGCCGTGTCCGGAATGATGATGCCGCCCTTGGTCTTGCCTTCTTCCTCGACTCGCTTGACCACGACGCGGTCGTGAAGCGGACGGAACTTCATGCTCTTGCCTCCATATCCCAGTTGAACCTCGGAGCAGCCGACCGGCCGCCCAGAATTTGGACCTGTCAGCACTCTCCTGCGGTGAGTGCCAAAGGCGCACGGGATTTAGGGTTGTGGGTTGTTCGAGTCAAGGCGGCCAGCGACTTAGAGCGCCAAGTCATCTCGCAGGAGCAGCATGGACTAGCAGCAATCGCCAGTGTTTGCTGCTAAGCCATTGATGTGGAACGATTTTTGCTGAATTCCAAAGCGCGGCGCGTAACTATTCCCTGACTAGCGTCGTGTCAAGGAGTGACAATGGACCGGAGTTTTGTTGCTCAGCTCAACGATTATCGCATCACCACGGCCGAAATCCTCTACTGGATGCCCGATCACAAGCATCTGCTGCAGTCCTACATCTGGCAGAACCTGGATATGGCCCCCCGCTTTCCCAATCTCGCCAAGTTCCTCGATTTCTGGGAGCGCAACCTCGACGGCAAGCTGCACAAGGTGACCGTCGCCAACACGCGGCTGATCAAGCCGGCCGAGTTCAGTTTCGCTTCCGGCGTCTACCATCTGAACTGACGTTGACGCGACGGTGCCGCCGGGGTCCGCTGGCGGCATGAAGCGGAGAAGCGCCCTCGCTGTCCTCGGTTCCTTGCCGGTGGGCATACTGCCGTACGCCGCACCGGCCGGCGCGCAGGAGAATTGGCCGGCCAAGCCCGTGCGACTCGTCGTGCCGTTCGGACCGGGCGGATCGGGCGACATCGTCTCACGTATCGTGGCGCACGAACTGGAAAAGGCGGCGGGGCAACCCTTCGTCGTCGACAACAAGCCTGGCGCCACCGCCATGGTCGGCACGGCGATCGTCCGGCAGGCGCCGGCCGACGGCTATACGCTGCTTCATGGCTCGACCTCGAGCCTCGCGGCCAACCCCAGTCTCTACAAGCAAATGACCTACGACCCCGACGACTTCACCACGGTCGCGGTCGACGGCACGATCCCGGGCTTCGTGCTGGTGGCGAAAGACGCGCCCTACAACACGATCAAGGAATTCATCGCCTGGGCCAAGACCCGCAAGGAGCCGATTTTCTCCGGGTACGGCAACACGCCCTCGCGAGTGCCCTCGGCGCTGTTCGCCGAGCAGAGCGGCGTTCAACTCGAAGAGGTCGCCTACAAGGACGCAGTGCCCGCGATCCAGGACCTGATCGGCGGGCGCATCCACGTCACCTTCCCGGACATCGTGATCGGCGAGAGCTACGTGCGGTCGGGCCAGGTCAAGGCACTGGCCGTGACTTCCGCGCAGCGTGCGCCGCAATGGCCCAACCTGGAAACGGTCGCCGAGACCTTTCCGGGCTTCGAGGTCATCGCCTTCCTGTCCTTTTCGGTGCGCAAGGAAGTGCCGGTCGCGATCCAGCAGAAGCTGAACCGTTGGGTGATGGAGGCGCTCTACAAGTCCGACGTGATGGAACGACTGTTGAAGATCGGCATCACGCCGCCGCCGCGCGACTGGGACATCGCGAAATCCGATGCTTTCGTGAAACGCGAGCGGGAGCTTTGGACGAAATACATCAAGCTCGCGAAGATCGAGCCGCAATAGCGCGCGAGGACTCGTATTCGGCGGCGGTCCGCTCGACCAACTCGGCGACCGACGGGATATCGCTCACGCCCGAGACCGAGTGGCCCGCACTCCAGATGTCCTTCCAGCGCTTCGCACCCGGCTTGTCGCGTTCGGCGGCGTTGATGTCCTTGGCGATGTCGATCCCGCCGCGCTCGGGCAGATTGTCCGGATCGAGGCCCGCGGCTGAAATTGACGGCCTCAGCATATTGGTTTCGAGGCCGGTGAAGGCGCGGGTGAGCTTAACGTCGTCGAGCCGGCTCCTGACCAGCATCTCCTTGTAGCCGAGCTTGGCAAGACTCTCGCGCGTGGCGATGAACTTCGTGCCCATGTAGGCCAAGTCGCAGCCCAGAGTCTCGGCGGCGGCGACGGCATGGCCGTCCGACATGCCGCCCGCCATCACGACGATGCCGTCCCAGAACTGGCGCACTGCGCGTACGAAGGCGAAGGGATTGACCCAGCCGGTCTGGCCACCGGCGCCTGCAGTCAGCAGCACCAGCCCGTCGACACCCGCCGCCACCGCTTTTTCGGCGTGACGCACCGAGGCAACATCGGCCAGCACCAGGCAGCCTGCGTCCTTGAGCGGCTTCAGTACCGGCTCCGGCGAGCCGACCGACGTGATCACTATCTCTGCCCTGGCGCGGAGCACGGCAGCAAGATCGTCCTGCACCCGCGGATTGGACCGGTGCACGATCAGGTTGGGACAGAAGGGCGCGGCGCCTTCGGTCGCCTGCCTGATCTCGGCGAGCCAGGCATCGAGCTCCGCGACGGTGCGGCAGTTGGCGGTCGGAAACGAGCCGATCACGCCGGCGCGGCACGCCGCCGTCACCAGTGCTGGCCCCGATACCAGAAACACCGGTGCCGCGATCAACGGCAATCGGAGGCGATTCCTGAGCGAAGACGGCAGCGACATGGGGCGGAGCTTACCTCAGTGTCCCAGCGCCAGCATCGCGATCCCGAACACTACTGTCGCCGAAGCGACGAGGCGGCGGGCGCCGAACGCCTCGCGCAGCACGAACGTGCCCAGCACCGCTCCGAAGATCACGCTGGTCTCGCGCAGCGCCACGACCGGCCCGAGCGGAAGGCTTTGAGCCGCTGCAAGATAGGCAAGAAAGCCGGCCACCGAAAAAACGCCCGCCAGCAGGCCGGTGGCAGCATGGCGACGGGCATAATCGACGAATGCCGGCCGCCGCGTCAGCAGGGCGAAGCCCACCATGGCAACGCCGTTCACGATCTCGAGCCAGGCCTGGAAGCCCAATACGGTCCCGCCGTGGCGAACACCCATGCCGGCGAGGAAACTATAGGCCGCGACGGTGGCGCCCGTGGCGAGAGCCAGACCGGCGGCCACGCGGCTCGCACCGGCGCCAAACGACAGCACCATGATGCCGAATGAAATCAACGCCACGGCCAGGATCTGGCCGGTGCCCAATGACTCACCGATGACGAGAAAAGCAGCCAGCGTGGTCAGGACCGGTGCGAGGCCGCGGGCCAGTGGGTAGACGACGCTCAGGTCGCCGATACCGTAGGAGCGGATCAACAGGGCGTAGTAACCGAACTGCACAAGGGCAGTGAGCACCAGCCAGGGCCAGCCGGCGGCAGACGGCCAGTCGACAAAGGGCAGGGCGAGCAGGCCGAGGGCCAGGCCGACGACGCGAATTGCGACCATCGTCATGGTGCGATCGCCCGCCGACTTCATCATCGCGTTCCAGACCGCGTGAGCGAACGCCGACACGATAACGAGTCCATAGAGAGCCGCCGCAGACATCGGTCCCGATTGGCGGGCCGGCGGCTGCGGCGGTCAATGTCGTTTCAGGGCCAGGTTCGCTTCGCAGACAGGTGCCGCGAAGCGAGCCGCCCAGAGAAACCCGACGGATGGAATCAAGCGGCTTGCGCCAGACCCTCCTGCTCGAGCGTGCGCTTGACGGCTGGGCGCGCCTTCATGCGCTCGTAGAACGCGGCGACGTTCTTGGGTAGCGGCATCTTCATGCGCGCGGCGGCCCAGAACACGACGTAGAAGAGCGCAGCGTCGGCGATCGAGAGCTGCTTGCCGCCGATGTAGTCCTTGCCTTCCAGCGCCTTGTCCATGAGGGCAAGGCCGCCTTCCATGATCTCCTTGCCGCGTGCCTTGACCTTGTCATGGTCGGCTTCGGTCGGCGCGTAGTTGGCCGGCCGGAACATGCGGGAGAAGCCCTGCATGTGCATGGTCGAGACGACATAGTCCATCGCCTCGAAGACGCGCGCCTCGGCGTCGGGATCGGACGGCAGCAAGCCCTTCTCGGGGTTCTTGCGTGCCAGCCAGGTGGCGATTGCCGGGAACTCGGTCAGCACCGAGTTGTCGTCCTTCTGCAGGGTCGGAACCTTGGACTTCGGATTGATCTTCACGAAGGCCGGGCCGTACTGCTCGCGGTTGGCGCCGTCGATCTTCTGCAGGTCGTAGGGCTTGCCGATTTCCTCGAGCAACACATGGATGCCGATCGAGCAGGCGCCGGGCATGTAATAGAGCTTCATTCGAGACTCCCTTTTTGAGTGCTAGGGTGGACGGCGGACGCTAGCACCGGGCTGCCGAAGGGGGAACGATTCAATGCCAACAACGAGTTTGCGGTCTCTCATTGGCACTGCAGGTCCGAAGATCGGAACATTCCTGTTCGAGTTCGCCACGCCGGGGATCGGCCAGATCCTGAAGGCCGCCGGCGCCGATTATGCCGTGCTCGACATGGAACACACCGGCTTCGGATTCGACCGGGTCCGAGAGGTCGTTCGCTACTGCCAGGCCGCCGATTTGCCGCTGATCGTCCGGGTACCATCACAACAGCGTCATCACATCTCGCGTGCGCTCGATGCCGGCGCCGAGGGTGTGATGGTGCCGATCGTGTCGTCGGTCGCCCAGGCAAAGTCCGTCCTCGATGCGGCCAAATACTGGCCGGACGGCACTCGCGGCGTGGCGCTCGGCCTGGCGCACGAGCGATTCGCGATGAGAAGCGAGCCGCTGCTCGATCGCTTTACCGAGCAGAACCGACGCACCGTCATCATCCTGCAGGTCGAGGACCCGCGCGGCGCCGAGGCTGCCGACGAGATCGCCGCCCTGCCCGGGGTCGATGCGTTGTGGCTCGGCCACAACGACCTCTCCGTGGCGATGAACAAACCCGGCGCCTTCACCGACCCGGTGTTCCTGAAGCATGAGCGGCAGACCATCGCGGCGGCGAAGAAGCACGGCAAGTCGGCCGGACGGCTGGGCGTCGATGCAAAGCAGTGCGCGGAGTTCGTGAAGCTCGGCTATGACTTCGTCGCCATCGCCGGCGATGTCTGGCTGCTTCAGCAGGCGTTTGCCGCCGGCGTGAGCACGATCACGCGCGGATGATTGCCGGCAAAGAACGAATACCGCGGATGAAGTTCGAGTAGAGCCTCACCGGCGGACCGGTGATTTCGATCCTGAGATCCCGCACCAGCACTTCTTCAAAGAGGATTCGCAACTGCATCTCGGCCAAGCGGTCGCCGACGCAGCGGTGAATGCCGGCGCCGAACGACAGATGGTGCCGTACCTTTGGCCGCTCGATGTCGAAGCGTTCGGCATCGACGATCGCCTCGTCGTCGCGATTACCGGAGACGTACCACATCACGACTTTCGAACCCTTTGGAATTGCCTTGCCACGGAGCTCCGTGTCGCGCGTCGTGGTCCTGCGCATGTGAATGACGGGCGTGTGGTAGCGAATGATCTCAGATACCAGGTTCGGGATCAGGCTGCGGTCGGCGCGCACCTTGTCGTACTGGTCAGGATTGTCGAGCAGGGCCATCAGCCCGCCCGACATCGAATTGCGTGTCGTATCGTTGCCGCCGACGATCAACAGCGCGAAATTGCCGATGAACTCGTTGAGCGGCATCGCCCGGGTCGCCTCGGCATGGGCCATCATCGAAATCAGATCGAACTTTGGCGGCTGCGCGGCCCGCTCCTTCCACAGCTCGGCCATCGTGGCGGCCATTGTCTTGAGCTCTGACATGCGCTCGGCGTTGCTCTTCACGACGGCATCCTCGGCCTCGACGTTGCAGATCGCGACGTCGGACCAGTGGCTGAGCTTGCGGCGGTCCTCCTGCGGGAAGTCGAACAGCGTCGCCAGCATCATGGCGGTGAGTTCGGTCGAGACCCTGTCGGCCCAATCGAAGACTTCACCACGCGGCAGTCCATCGAGAACCGCCTGGGTGCGTTCGCGGATCAGGCCCTCCATGTTGGCGAGATTCGAGGGCGCGACGATCGGCGCCACGGTCTTGCGCTGGGCGGTGTGACGCGGGGGGTCCATGCGGATGAAATTGGGCAGTTCCTCGCCCTGTGGCTGATCTGTGATCTGGATGCCGCCCAGCGCCGAAGCCGACGAATAAGTTCCGTGATCGAGCTCCACCTTCATAATGTCGGCATAGCGTGTGACCGACCAATACGGTCCGTAGGGGCTGTCGGAATGGAAGTGGACGGGATCCTCACGGCGAAGCCGGGCGAAAGGCTGTCGCCATAAATCCTCTCGATAGAGACGGGGATCACCGAGATCGACATCTAAAAAGGGCAAGTCCGGCATGATTCAAGGCCGCCTGCAGGGACCGCGCAAGTCAAGCGGTTTTGGTGGCCGGCCCCTCCTTTTGGTGCGTTGACAGGCCGTCGGCGCGGGCGCAAACCCCTGCCCCGCCGCCGTGTTCCGGCGGCTTTTGACATCATGGCATCGGCCGACTCCAGTTCCTCCCCGCATTCGCCCGGTCACGCCGTTCCTTCGACGGCAAACGGCACCGATGGCCCGACACCCGCCAAGGCCGCCGCGGCGGCGCTGGTACTGGGCGCGCTCGGCGTCGTGTTCGGCGACATCGGCACCAGCCCGCTCTACACGCTGCGCGAGACCTTTACCCACGGCTCGGGAATCACACCGACGCCGCGTCACGTGCTCGGCGTGCTGTCGATCCTGTTCTGGGCGGTCACCAGCACGGTGACCATCAAGTATGTGACGCTGATCATGCGTGCCGACAATAAAGGCGAAGGCGGCGTGCTGGCGCTGGCGACGCTCGCCACGCAGGGGCTGAACGGCGGCAGCCGACGCGTGCGGAACGCCATCGTTCTTTTCGCGGTGATCGGTCTGGCCCTGTTCTACGGCGACGCGGTGATCACGCCGGCGATGACGGTGATGAGTGCCATCGAAGGCCTCGACGCGGTGGCACCCGAACTCACCCCCTATGTCGTGCCGATGTCCCTGACCGTCCTGGTCGGACTGTTCCTGCTGCAGGCCCGCGGCACCGAGCGGGTCGGACGACTGTTCGGCCCGGTGATGCTCGTGTGGTTCTTCGTGCTGGGCGTTCTGGGCGCCTGGCAGATCGCCAAGCATCCGTCGGTGCTGATGGCGCTCAACCCGATCTACGGCATCCATCTGATCGCCGATCGCGGCTGGCCAATCTTCTTCGCCTTCGGCTCGATCGTGCTGGCGGTGACAGGCGCCGAGGCGCTCTATGCCGACATGGGCCATTTCGGACGCAAGCCGATCCGCATCGCCTGGCTCGGCATCGTGCTGCCGGGACTGATGCTGAACTATTTTGGCCAGGGCGCGCTGATCATCGAGGATCCGACCGTCGTCAAACAGGTCTTCTTCGAGATGGTGCCGCAGGAGATGACGTTGGCGTTGGTGGCGCTGTCCACCCTCGCCGCGGTCATCGCCTCCCAGGCCGTGATCTCGGGCGTGTTCTCGCTCACTCGCCAGGCCATCCAGCTCGGCTATCTGCCACGCATGGAGATCAAGCACACGTCGGAGACCGAGATCGGCCAGATCTACATTCCACGGGTCAACTGGATCCTGATGATCGCCATCGTGGCGCTGGTCGTGGGCTTCGGCTCGTCCGACCGGTTGGCCGGCGCCTACGGCCTGGCGGTCACCGGCGCCATGCTGGTGGATGCCGCCCTCGCCACCGCCGTCGCCATCCTGGTATGGCGCTGGCCGTGGCCGCTCGCCGTTGCGGTATTCGGCGCGCTGGCCGTACCCGACATTTCGTTCTTCATTGCCAACGCGCTCAAGATTCCCGAGGGCGGCTGGCTGCCGCTGATCGTGGCGGCTTTCGTGTTCTTTACGATCACGACCTGGCGGCGCGGCCGCGAGATCGTCAGCAAGGAGTTGTCCGAGGGCGCCCTGCCGCTGGTCGACTTCCTGGCCCGCATGGAGCGGGCGCCCAATCGCGTGGCCGGCACCGCGGTGTTCCTGACCACCGACGCCTCGTCGACGCCGGCCGCCTTCCTGCACAATCTCAAGCACAACAAGATCCTGCACGAGCGCATCATTGTCCTGCAGGTCGATACGCGAGACGTGCCGAGGGTACCGGAAGCGCAGCGTGTCGATGTGGAGCGCCTCGGCAAGGGCTTCTATTCGGTCGTGGCCCACTACGGATTCATGGAGCAGCCGGACGTGCCGGCCGCGTTGCGCGCCTGCCGGCCACACGGTATCGCCTACGACGAGATGGAAACGAGCTTTTTCCTCGGCCGCGAGACGCTGGTGCCGGCGCAGCGTTCACGGCTGACTGCGGGCTGGCGGCGCGATTTCTTCATCTCGCTCTCGCATACGGCATCGGCAACGAAGACATTCTTCCGCATCCCGCCGAACCGGGCGATCGAGCTCGGCAACCAGATCCAGATCTGACGGCATGGCCCGGCCCACCCTGGTGCTGCTGCCCGGCCTGCTCAACACGCGCCGCCTGTTCGAGCACCAGATCGCGGCACTGTCCGACAGTTTCGACATCGTCGTTCCCGAGTTGCATCACTACGATTCGCTCGGCGCCATGGCCGAAGCGGCCCTGGCAGCGGCGCCGCCGCGCTTCGCCCTGGCCGGATTCTCGATGGGCGGCTACGTCGCCTTCGAGATCCTGCGTCGAGCCCCCGAACGTGTCGAACGGCTTGCCCTGATCGACACTCAGGCCACTCCTGACCGCCCCGAGGCGATGGCGAGGCGGCGCGGCTTCATCGAACAGACCAAGCTCGGCCGCTTCCACGGCGTGCAGCCTGCCTTGCTGCCGCAGATCGTCCATCGCGCCCGACTTAACGATCCTGCCGTCGTGCAGCCAATCCTCGACATGGCGCTGGAGATCGGCGCTGACGGCTTCGTGCGTGAGCAGACAGCAATTCTCGGGCGGCCGGACAGCCGCCACCTGCTGGTCGACATCGAGGTGCCGACGGTCGTGATGGTCGGTCGACAGGACCAGACCACGCCCTTGCCGCGTTCGCAGGAAATGGCAGCCGACATCGCCAACGCCCGCCTGGTCGTGCTCGAGGAATGCGGACACATGGCGCCCTTGGAGAAACCTGCCGAGGTCTCGGCCGAATTGAGGAGATGGCTCACTCAATGAACACGATCTATGCCCGCGAAGACTATCTCGGCGCCGACGAATACATCGAGGTCGTAGCCAAGTCCGGCCTCAACCGCCCGATCAGCGATCGCGGCCGGGTTGAGCGAATGCTCGCGCACGCCAACCTGATCCTGACGGCCCGCCAGGACGGCCGGCTCGTTGGCTTCGCGCGCTCGCTGACCGATTTCTGCTTCTGCTGCTATCTGTCCGATCTCGCCGTCGACAAGGCCTGCCAGGGCCAGGGCATCGGCAAGCGGCTCATCGAGGAAACCCGCAAGCAGGCAGGCGGCGACCTCACCACCACCCTGCTGCTGTCAGCGCCAACCGCGACGACCTTCTACCAGGGCATCAAGATGCCGGCGGCCGACAACTGCTTCCTGTACCGCCGCAGCCGCTGAGTTCTTGATCTGGATCAATGTCGGGGTCACCCCGGCTGACATTCTTCCCTCCTGTTCGAGAGGGAAACGTGTCATGCCGCAGAGCCACGGTGTCGTCTGGATGGATTCCAAAGAAGCCCACGTCTTCCGCTTCGGTGCGGAGGATGTGAAAATGGAGCGTGTGAAGGCGCACAGTCCGTTCCGCAAGGTTCACCACAAGGCAGGCGCGATTGGCGCAGGCCGCGCCGCCGCCGATCTCTCCTACTTCGACCATATCGCCGACGGTCTGCGCGGCACGCGGGAGTGGCTGCTGACCGGACCGGCGCAGGCCAAGACCGACTTCGTGCGGCATATCGAAACCCACATGCCGCAGCTCAAGGCGAAGCTTGTCGGCGTGGAGCCGATGGATCACCCGACCGACGCCGAACTGATCGCCCATGCTCGCCGCTACTTCAAGGCGGCCGACAAGATGCAGTCGAACTCGCCGACGCCGCCGGGTCAGGCCGTTTCGCCCTGAATCGAAACGGCCGCCCTCGAGAGAGCGGCCGTCGACGGAATTGGAGGTCTCACTTCGCTCGGAACGAAAGGGGCGCCGCTTCAGGGGCGCCCCTTGTCACTTCTTCATCATCACCTGGCCGCGGATCTCTCCACCCTTGTTGGCCGCGGTGTGGATGTTGAAATACCACTTGCCGGCCTGCAGGTCGGCCGCTTGCGCGTCGGTCAGGGTTGCCTCGCCCTTGAGCTGATTGGGCGTGACTTCCTTAACCGGCACGACGACGCCGGCATTGCTCTTGGCATCGGCCGGGCCATGAAAATGGGCCGCCACGGCCGCGCCCGAGAGTTCCTTGTACGTCACCGTGTAGGTGAGTTTCTTGGTTGCCGTGTCGTAGGTCGCGGTCAGCGTCCCGCTACCCTTGCCGTCAACCGGCGGCACCTCGGCGGCCGTGGTCAAAACAGCGGTATAGGTCTCGCTCGCGGCGAATGATGCGGGCGCCACAGCCAGCAACGCGACAAAACTCAAGCCGGCGACAACGGAACGTAGTGCGATGGTCTTCATGATCGAGCACCTCCAGAGTGGTCCGGATGCCGGCGCGCAGGGTTGCGCGGGCAGGCGATCATAGACCTCGCCGGGGGCCACAGGGCATTTCCCGATCAACTTGCCTTGATGGTCTCTCCTTGGTCACAACCCCAGATCTAGCTGCCGGCGACGTCTCCGACCACCCTGACCCTCACGCGGACTGAATTACCGGGCAGATAGGCCAGCGGCATGTCCTCGCTTTCGATGGTGCTCAGGGTCTTGCGGTCGGCCCCGGCCGCAACAGCGCGGTCGTTGGCGATGCCCTGGGCCGCGGCAAGCGCTTCGTTGCGGGTCATGTCCTTGAATATCTGGTCGCATTCGCCAGAGACCTGCGCGATCGCTGCCCCAACGGCATTGGCGCAGTCGCCATGTTGGACGTGAATCACCTTGGACACCCCCGCCAGCTTCTCGGGAATCAGGAAGGCGCCCCCGCCGACGGCGATCAGTGGCACGTCACCCGCCTCGGTCTTCATGCGATCGATCGCCTCCTCCGAGAGGCGTGCGGCCTCGTCGAACACTTTCTTGCAGGTCGCGGCGTCGAGATGAGCCACCTTCGCCTTGTCCCCGAGCTTCAGCACGCCGGAGGCGATGGCCACGTCGGTGGTGGTCAGTTGCTTGCCGCCAAAGGCGATCCCGTCGCGCAGGAGGCGATAACCGACCGAAAGCGGCCCGACCTTGAGGGGGCTTAGTTCGACGTGGCTGCCTCCTCCCAGACCGATCGACAGCAGATCGGGCATACGGAACAGGGTGCGGACGCCACCCACCTTGACGACCGAGTTGGCCTCGCGCGGAAAGCCGTTCTTGAGTTGGCCGACGTCGGTGGTCGTGCCGCCAACATCGATCACCATCGCGTCCGACAGCCCGGACAGATAGGCGGCCCCCCGCATCGAATTGGTGGCCCCCGAGGCGAAGGAATATACCGGCAGACGGCGCGCCTGGCCCGCCTCGACCACCGTGCCGTCATTCTGGGTGATGAACAGCGGCGCGGCGACACCCGAATCGCGGATCGCTTTCTCGAAGGCCGCGATCGTATCGCGTGACAATTCGGCGAGTGCGGCGTTCAGCAGACCGGCATTCTCGCGCTCGAGCAGGCCGATGCGGCCAAGATCGGACGAACAGGTGATGACGGCGTCCGGGATCACCTCGGTCACCAATTCGGCAGCCCGCTTCTCATGTGTCGGATCGAGCGGCGAGAAGATCGCCGAAATCGCGACCGACTTCAGTCCTCTGGCCTTCATCTCCACGGCAGCCCTGGTGACCGCCGCCTCGTCGAGCGGCATGAACAGGCGGCCGTCATACTCGTGGCCACCTTCGACCATCCACACGCCACCGCGCACCAGATCGGCCAGATCCTCCGGCCAGTCGCAGAATGGCGGCAGCGAGGCGGAGGCCGGCATACCGAGCCTGAGCGCAGCAACCTTCGTCAGATGGCGGCGCTGCACGACAGCATTGATGAAGTGCGTCGTGCCGATCATCACGCCGTCGATCTTCTTCCCTGCAAGAATGCCGCTGGTGCCCAGCGCCTTCAGCGAATCGAGGATACCCGTCGTGACGTCCTCGCTGGTCGGGGCCTTGACTGCGCCCGCAACCTTGCCGTCCTCGATCAGGACGGCGTCGGTGTTCGTGCCGCCGACGTCGATGCCGATGCGTCTCATGGTGCAAATACGCTCCTGAAATCCAAGTCGTAACCGAATGCCCGCGGGCCGACATGGTCGAGGCCCTTGGGCGTGAGAAAGACGTCCGGCGGCGGCAAGGCGATGATCGTCACCCTCTGGCCATAGCGCACCGTTTCGCTGCCGACCGCCTCGCCGGAAACCGTATCGAGGACGCAGATCAAGTCGGGTGTCATGGCGAGCGGCTTCTCGTCGCGATAGGCCACAATCCATTCGTTCTGGAAATTGATATGGGTGGACGTGCCGCGATACTCGTCGAGCCCGTCGAAACGCACGACCCCGCGCAAGTAGCCTTCAGTGACCCGGCGCGCCACGTCGAGCACCTTGCCCTTGAACAGAAGCTTTCCTGGTTCGACGGAGAGGATCGCCGCAACCGGATCGTCATGGCGGCGCTGGGCAGCGCGTACCGCCGCACCAATGTTGATCGCCTTGGTCGTCGTGCCGTGGATGCCCCATTGCTTGACCTCGGCGCCGGTGCGCGGCGGTTGACAGGTTGCCGCCACCGAGCCGTATTCGACGCAGATCTTGCGGGCCACGCGCTCCGTCCATTTCCAGGTCGGCACTCTGTGCACGATGCTCTCGAAGCCGCGCACATCGACCGCAGTCAGCGGATAGGGCGTGAGCCCGCCCACCGCGACCGACGTCATCTGCGCCTCGGGATAGGCACGGCCCATCGTGTCGCTGTCGACCACGGGGCACTTCAGGTGCGCCGCCGCCATGAAGGGTCGTACGCCGTTGGCGCCACCGATCTCCATGCTCATCAGCGCGCGGAATTTCCTGCCGAGATGCGCCTCCATCCGCGTCACGGCGCGCGCCAGGGTAAGACTGTCGGTAAGGCGCCCCTGGCCGACCAGCGGCGCTCCCATGTTCGCAACCGTGCCGACCCAGTCGTCGTCCGCGAGGTCGGCCGAATCCATGAGCTCGACGCGATGACCCTCCTTGTAGAGCGCGCGCATGTTCAGGAGGGGCAGATAGGGATTGCCGCCGCCGCCCGTGCCGAGCACCCAGGCGCCGACCGCCAGCGACTCGATATCGTCGATCGAGAGTTCGCGCAGCTTCATGCGAAGACGCTCTTGAAATCGAGGTCGTAACCGAAAGCGCGCGGCCCGACATGATCGAGCCCGTTGGGCGTCAGATACACCGCGGGGGCCGGCAGGGCGATCACGGTCACCCTCTGGCCATAGCGGATGGTCTCGCTGCCCACCGCCTCGCCCGATACCGAATCCAGCACGCAGATCAGGTCGGGCGACATCGCGAGCGGTTGGTCGTCGCACTCGGCCAGTATCCATTCATTCTGGAAGTTGATGGTGAGCGCCGAACCGCGGAAGTCGTCCATGCCGTCGAAGCGCACGGTTCCGCGCAGATAGCCGCCGGTTGTCCGCCGGGCGACGTCAATCACTTTGCCCTTGTAGAGGAGCTTGCCGGGCTCAGCAGCGAGGATGGCCGCGACAGGGTCTTCGTGCCGACGCTGCGCCCCTCGCACCGCCTCGCCGATCGCGATCGCCTTGGTGGTGGTACCGTGAATGCCCCACTTCTTCACCTGGGCACCGGTCCGTCCCTTGCAGATGGTCGCGATCGAGCCGTACTCGATACAGATGTTGCGCGCCACACGCTCGGCCCACTTCCAGTTCGGCACCTTGTGAACGATCGACTCCAGGCCGCGAACGTCGACCGTCGCCAACGAACCGGGCTCGACGCCGCCGATCGAAAACGAACTCATCTGCGCCTCGGGATAGGCGCGCCCCATCGGGTCGGCATCGACGATCGGCCGCTTGAGAAGAGCAGCGGCCATCAACGGCCGCACGCCGTTGCCGCC
Source organism: uncultured Reyranella sp. (assembly GCA_964480235.1). GTDB lineage: Bacteria > Pseudomonadota > Alphaproteobacteria > Reyranellales > Reyranellaceae > Reyranella. The sequence goes on from CAYZQZ010000002.1 coordinate 14,353, forward strand.
GCCGATTTCGACGCTCATCAACGCCGAGAATTGTCGGCCAAGATGCTTTTCCATCAAGGCCACCGCCCGGGAAAGCGCGTGGCTGTCGGTCAGCCGCTCCTGCCCGACCAGCGGCGCGCCCATGCCGCCCGCCATGCCGACCCAGTCATCGTCGGCAAGATCGGCCGGATCCATGAGTTCGACACGATGGCCCTCCTTGTAGAGGGCGCGCATATTCAGGAGAGGCAGATAGGGATTGCCCCCGCCGCCGGTCCCCAGGATCCATGTGCCCACGGCCAACGATTCGATGTCGTCGATGGTGAGCTCGCGCAACTTCACGCAAACACGCTTCTGAATTCGATGTCATAGCCGAAGGCACGCGGGCCGACATGCTGGATGCCCTTGGGCGTCAGGAATACCGGCGGCGGCGGCAGCGCGATCACCGTAACGCGCTGGCCGTAGCGGATGGTCTCAGTACCAACGGCTTCCCCCGAGACGGAGTCGAGGACGCAGATGAGGTCCGGCGACATGGCGATCGGCTTGCCATCCAGCCAGGCCACGATCCATTCGTTCTGGAAATTGATCTCCAGGGCCGCACCCTTCCAGTCATCCATGCCGTCGAATCGGGTTCTGCCCCGTAAGAATCCCTCGGTGGCGCGGCGCTCGACGTCCTGAACCTTGCCCTTGAACAGGACCTTGCCCGGTTCGACCCGCAGGATTGCCGCGATGGGATCCTCATGCTTGCGCTGGGCCTCGCGTACGGCCGCGCCGATCGCGATCGCCTTGGTCGTGGTGCCGTGGATGCCCCACTTCTTGACCTCGGCGCCGGTACGAGGCGCCTTGCAGGTCGAGGCGATCGAGCCGTACTCGACACAAATCTTGCGGCTGACCCGTTCCATCCACTTCCAGGTCGGCACGCTCTCGACGATCGATTCCATGCCGCGCACGTCGACGGTACTGAGCGGGCAGGGCTTGAGATCGCCGACCGCGACCGAGGTCATCTGCGCCTCGGGATAGGCACGGCCCATCATGTCGCTGTCGATGACCGGGCGTTTCAAATGGGCCGCAGCCATCAATGGCTGGATCGAGTTCCCGCCCCCGATCTCGAGCGACATGATCCCTCGGAAGCGATGGCCGATATGCTCCTCCATCAGGGCGACAGCACGGGCGATGGTACGGCTGTCGGTCAGCCGCTCCTGCCCAACCAGCGGCGCGCCCATGTTGGAGACCGCCCCCACCCAGTCATCATCGGCGAGTTCCGAGGCAGGCATGAGCTGGACGCGGTGTCCCTCCTTGTAGAGGGCGCGCATGTTGAGCAGGCCGAGATAGGGGCTACCGCCACCGCCGGTGCCCAGCACCCAGGCGCCGACGGCCAGCGATTCGATGTCATTCAGTGTGATGTCGCGTAGCGGCATTGCGTTGCCAAGTCTCCCCGCGGCTTCTATGTAGCCGCCTGCATCAGTCATGACAAAGGACCAGTAACCGGGGAGTAACTGAGCAATGTCCGAGCCAATCAAACTCGTCGCCTTTTGTGGTAGCCTGCGCAAGGGCTCGCTCAACCGCATGGCGTTGAATGCCTTCATCGAACGCGTGCCGGCCGACACCACCGTGCAGACGATCGAGATCGGCGACTGGCCGCTCTATAATGCCGACGTTCAGGCACAAGGCTTCCCGGACAAGGTCCAAGCGGCGCAAAAGGCGATGTTGGCGGCTGACGGTGTCGTCTTCGTGACACCGGAGTACAACTACGGCATCTCCGGCGTCCTCAAGAACGCGATCGACTGGCTCTCGCGCATGCAGCCGCAACCCTTCGCTGCCAAACCGACGGCGATGCTTGGCGCCTCGGGCGGCATTCTCGGCACGGCACGCGCGCAGTATCAGCTTCGCCAGACCCTGGTGTTCCTCGATGCCCGGCCGGTCAACAAGCCGGAAGTCATGATCGGCCAGGCGACCGCGAAGTTCTCGCCCGAGGGCAAGTTGATCGACGAGGCCGTGGGCAAGTTCCTCACCGATCTGGGCGCCGCACTCGGCCTCGCGATCCGACAGGCCAAGGCTGCCGCTTCGGTCAAATAGGACCGCCGGTCACTTCGACTTGAGGCTGAGAATATAGGCGGCCAGATCGTTCTGGTCGCGCGCGCCGAGTTCGAAGTCCGGCATCCGGCTGTGAAGGGCGGTCATCGCGCCCTTCAGCGTGACGTCAGTCATACCTGCACGATTGGCCAATGCCGGGAATGTCGGCAAGCCGTCGGAACGCGCCATCGCCGGTTCACGGTCGACGACATGGCAATTCGAGCACCAGCGGTCAGCGAGTGCCTTGCCGCGCGCGACGTCCTGAGCGTGCGCCGGGACCATCGTCGCCGTCAGCAGGCAAGCAAGGGAAAGCCACGATGCCTTCATCAGCCCTCCGGAAACAAGATGAAGAAACATGGGCTGCTGTCGACCCGCCGGCGTTGATCTAGCGCAATCTGCGACCGGGCCAAAAGGGGATGCCCCTACTCCAGCATTTCCCGCATCACGCGACCGGTTGCAGTAATGGCGAGCAACGCCGGCACCCCGAGCGCCGGCTTCACCCACTCCTTGGTCATGGGCGTATAGCTCATGCAGTCCATGGCGACGAGATCGGGCTTCCGTGCTGCCAGCCGACGCGCCGCCGCGTCGGCCTCGCCGGCGTCGGCGCTGGGCGCGAGCGCCTCGGCAACAACCTCCAGCCCCGGCCGCGCCCACTTCGCTGACAGTTTAGCTGCCTGTTCGGCCAGCGGAATCAGCAGGCCGAGCCGACCGCGCGGCAGCAGTCCGGTCGCCAGCCCGTTCAGCACCCGCGAAGGAAACAGCACATTCTCGTCGCCAGGCATCTCAGGGAACTCGCCCGTGCAGGCATAAACCAGCACCTCGCAGCCGTCGTCGCGCAGCTTCTGCAGCGCCTGCGGCGATCGCTCGATCACCGCCCGCTTGGAGATCTTCACATCACGTCCGCCACGCAGCTTCGTGTACAAGGTGTCGGCGCCGTCCGTCGGCTTTGCGCGATCGATCTCGGCATCGGACAGGCCGTCCAGAGCACCGCGCAGGATCACCCTGGTGCCCGCAGGCGCATGCTCGGCGAATAATGCGGCGATATCATCGCGGGGCGCCTGGCCGATGGTCACAACTCCCAGGGTGCGGGACACGGATCAGCCCTCCAGTATGACGGCATCGCCGTCGTTCCAATGCAACCCTACCGCATCGCCAGGCTGCAGATCCGATCGCGCCTCGACGTGGGTTTCGCGAGCCAACACGATGCGCCCGTCCTCGCCACGTATCTTGTAGAGCGTGGAACCGCCCAGGAAGTTGGCGGTCTCGATCCTTCCAGCCAGGCGCGCCCTGGCGACGGGCACCAGACGGATCTTCTCCGGCCGCAGCGCGCTAACCCTGCCGCCATCGTCGAGCACGTTGATCTCGCCGATGAAATCGGCGACGAACCGCGTGCGCGGGCTTTCGTAGATCTCGGTGGGTGTGCCAACCTGCTCGACCCGACCCTTGTTCATGACGGCAATGCGGTCGCTCATCGCCAGTGCCTCTTCCTGGTCGTGGGTCACGAATACCAAGGTGACGCCGAGGCGCTTCTGCAGGTCCTTCAGCTCGAACTGCATCTGCTGACGCAGCTTGCGATCGAGCGCACCCAAAGGCTCGTCGCACAGCAGCACGCGTGGCTCGACGACAAGGGCGCGGGCGAGCGCCACCCTCTGCTGCTGCCCGCCGGAGAGTTGTCCCGGCTTGCGCGCCTCCAGTCCGGTCAGGGCGACCTGCGCCAGCGCCGCCGCGACCCGCCGGTCGATGTCGGCCTTAGGGACATCGCGCATGCGCAGGCCGAAGGCCACGTTCTCGGCCACCGTGCGGTGCGGAAACAGCGCATAGGACTGGAACACCATGCCCATGTCGCGCCGGTGAACGGGGACATCGGTGATGTCCTCGCCGCCGACATGAACGCGGCCGGAGTCGGGCATCTCGAAGCCTGCGATCATGCGCAGGCTTGTCGTCTTGCCGCACCCTGACGGGCCCAGCAGAGCGAAGAATTCGCCTGCCGCGATGTCGAGCGTGACGCCATCGACGGCCACGACACGGCCGTCGAACGTCTTGCTTACATGGTCGAGTCTAATGGCAGCGGAAGTCAGCGCATCAACCTTTCAGCATCTTAGTGACGCGCGCATCGATGTCTTCCTTGCGCGCGTTGTACCATTTCCAGTCGGGCTGGATCAGCGTTGCAACCTTGGCCGGCGTCGTGAGCAACTTGGCGTCGTATTGGGCGTCCAGCTTCACCTTCTTGTTGGCTGGCGAGTACCACACGGCCTCGGCCAGCACCTTTTGAACGTCGGGCCGCAACATGTAGTCGACATAGGCGAACGCCAGTTCCTTGACCTTCGAGCCCGGCGTCACGTTCAGCACCTGCTCGAGCGCCATCACGCCCTCGGCCGGGCCAACGAAGTCGAGCGGCTGCTTCTGGTCGTTGTAGCGATAGATACCGGAATCGTGGATCACGCCCATCGATACCTCGCCCGACAGCAGCATCTTTTCCATCTGGCCGGTGAAATCGACCAGCTTGATCGGCTTGAGCTGTTCCAGCGCCTTGTAGGCGGCGTCGAGATCCTGCAGGCCCTTGCCGTAGATCTTGCCCAGCATCATCAGGTGGCACTGGCCGAGGCTGTTGACCGGAATGATGTAGCTGCCGCGCGCACCGGCGAGCTTGGGATCGGCGAGGTCCTTCCATGACTTGGGCGCAGTCAGGCCCTTGTCGGTGCGATAGCCGAGGCCAATTGCACTGGTGAAAATCGATACACCGACGATCTTGTCGCTCACAGCGTATTCGTAAACGTCGGCGACGTTGGGCACTTCCTTGGCGGTGATCTTGGACATCACCAGGCCTTCGCCGACGGCATTCCATTGCTCGTTGGAGTTGGTGTGAAACACATCGTAAAGCGGATCGTTCTTGCCGCTTGCCTGCAGCTTGGGCAGGAACGGAAAGGACTGATCGGCCGAGACCGTGCACTTGAATTCCTTCTCGAAGGCCGGCAGCACCGTGGCCTTCATGATGTCGCCCCACTTGCCGCCCCAGGTCGTGATCTTGAGCGTCCTGGTCTGGGCATGAAGAATCGCGGGCGCGCCGAACGCGGCGGCAGCAGCAAGGCCGGCACCGCACCGCAAGGCTTTACGGCGTGAAATCGTCAAACGTGGAATCATGGTCAACCCCCTCCTGTTGTTCCCTCAGAGCTTAACGTAAGCCTTCAATCCGATCAGCTTTTCCAGCACCAGCACGACAGCCAGGGCCAGCAAGATCGAGACCATCGAGGCTGCTGCAATGGCGCCATCGAGATCGAATTTCATATAATTGAACAGCACCACCGGCAGGGTTTCGTTCTTGGGCTGCACCAGGAACAACGATACCGGAAACTGGTCGAACGAAACGATGAAAGCGAAGACGCCGCCAGCGAACACGCCGGGACGGATCAACGGCAAGGTGACCTCGAAGAAGACCCGTGCTGGGCTTGCGCCCAGCACAGCAGCAGCTTCCTCGATACGCCGGTCGAAATTGTGCAGCACCGCCAGAGTCGTCCGCAGCACATAGGGCACCGCCACCAGCGTATGGGCCATGATCAGGCCCCATACCGGCCGGCCGACGCCGGCCAACAGATAGGACTGAAACAATGCCAGGCCAGTCAGGATGGCGGGCAACATCAGCGGCGACATGAAGAACGCCGTGAGGAACGTCCGGCCCGGCAGGTTGCCGCGCGCGAGGGCAAGCGCGCAGGCGCCACCGATCGTGATCGACAGAATGAGCACGCAGGTCGCGGTCCAAAGCGACAGCCAGAGCGCATTCATGAAGTCGCTGCCGGCGAAGAATTTCTCGAACCAGCGCAAACTGACGCCGACAGGCGGGAAGGAGATATAGGGCGTGGGATTGAGAGCGAATACGACGACAATCGCGATTGGCGCCAGCAGGAAGGCGAGCAACAGTCCGTTGAGGGTAAGATAGACCGCCCGGCCATAGTCGAACGGCGCGCGATTTGAAGCGGTAGCCGGCCTCATGCCAACCCCTCCTCGCCGGTGACCTTCGCCAGGATGCGGTTGTAGGCGATCACGATCATCAGGCAGACCGACAGCAGGATCACCCCGAGCGCGCCCGCGAAATTTGGATTGAACGAAGTGCTGACCTGCTGGGCGATCAGCATCGGCAGAGTCAGCACGTTGGTGCCGCCCATCAGCGAGGGCGTGACATAGGCCGAAATCGAGAGCGCAAAGACCAGCAGCGAGCCCGCCAGGATACCGGGAAGGCTGAGCGGCAGGGTGACCTCGACGAAGGCACGCACGCGCCCCGCGCCCAGGCTGCGCGCGGCCTGCTCCAGCCGCTCGTCTATACGGCCGATCACGCCAGTGAGGGTCAGCACCATGAACGGCACATAGATGTGCACCAGCGCCACGATCGTACCGAATTCGTTGTACATGAGCGGTAGCGGCTTCTCGATCAGGCCGAGCGAGATCAGGGTCGTGTTGATGACACCCTTGTCCTGCAGGATGGTCATCCAGGCAAAGGTGCGCACCACGATGCCGGTGAGAAGCGGCGCGATCACCGCCATCAGGGCGAGCGCATGGCCAAGCCTCGACTGCATGCGCGCCATCCAGTGTGCAAGCGGATAGCCGACCAGCAACGAGACGATTGTGGTGATCAAGCCGATGCGCAGGGTGGCCCACAACGCGTCGTGGAAGATGCCGGCCGAGTCGTCGATGAAGCGATCGTAGTGACGGGTGGTCAGAAAGGCGTTGGGATTGTTGACCGGGTTGCCCGAGTAAAAGGACATCGTCGCCATCACGGCGAAGGGCAGGACGAAGAACAGCACGAACAGCAGCAACGCAGGCGCGATCAACCAGGCAATAGGCAACGGCATCGACGAGGAACGGGAAGCGGCAGCAGCCATGGGTCGTGCATGGTGGCGCAGGACGATGGTTCGGTCCACGCCGAAGGACAGCGGCTTTTGGCCGTGCTACGGGAACCGCCCCATGGCATCGAAATTGCCGCTCCTTGCGTTGCTCATAGCGGTGACGTGCCTGAGCCAGTTCTATCGCGCGTCGAACGGCGTCATCGCGCCGGAACTGACGCGCGACCTCAATCTGTCGGCCAGCGAACTGGGCTGGGCGGGGAGCGCCTTCTTCTTCGCCCTGTTCGCCGTGCAATTGCCGGTCGGCCTGTGGTTCGACCGCTATGGCGCGCGGCGCACCGTGGCAGCGGTATCGCTACTGGCGGTCGCGGGCGCCGTCTGGATCGCGCGGGCCACCGACGCCACCGGTCTGATCGCCGGCCGGATCGTGGTTGGCGTCGGGTGTGCCGCTTCCTTCATGTCGGTGGTCTTTCTGTGCGCGCGCTGGTTCCCGCCCAGCCGCCTCTCGACCGTCCTGTCCTGGGTGTTCGCCGGCTCAAATATCGGCACCCTGGTAGCGGCGACGCCGCTTGCCTGGGTGGCCAACGTCATCGGTTGGCGCAACGGATTTCTCGGCCTGGCCGTCCTCACCCTGCTCGTCGCGGTGCTGTTCTACTTTGTCGTGCGCGACCGGCCGCCAGGCGACAAGCTGCCGGCCACGCATCAGGAAGCCCTGGGCGACGTGTTCCGCGGACTTCTGGAAGTCTGGCGCACGCCGGGCCTGTTGCCGTTGCTCTCCATGCACTTCTTCGCCTACGCCACGATGATGACGGTCCTGGGGGTCTGGGCAGGCCCCTACCTGTTCGACGTTCACAGGCTGGACGCCGTGCAGCGCGGCAACGTCCTGCTGGCCATGGGCGTGGCGCAGACCCTCGGCATTCTGGCCTACGGGCCGATGGACCGCGTCCTGCGCTCGCGCAAGAAGGCAGTGATGGCCGGCACCTTCGTCTCGGCCGCGCTTCTGGCAGCAATGGCATTCGTCGCGCAGCCACCTCTGTGGCTCGCGGTCACGTTGCTGATCGTACTCTGCTTCTTCTGCGCCTTCGGCACCGTGATCGTCGCCCAGGGCCGCACGCTGTTTCCCGACCGCCTTGGCGGACGTGCCGTTACGACCGTGAACATGGCGCAGTGCCTCGGCCTGACCGTCCTGCCCGCTGTGACCGGCTATATCGTCGAAGCGCTACATGCCACGGACGCCGCCTACCGCATGGTGTTCGGCGTGCTGGCCGCCGGCTTGCTCCTGGGTTCGATCGCCTATCGCAGGTCTCGCGACAACGCTTCGGTTTGAGGGCCGTATCAGGGCCGGACGATGGTCCAGCCCTTCTCGTTGAGTTCGATAAGCGAGACGACGCCGGCCTGGACGATCCGGGCGCCCGGAAAAAGTGGAATCTCTTCCGGCTTACGGTTCTCGTTGCGCGCCATGGTGTCCCGCGTGTTGCCACATGCTTCGAACGAGACGTTCGGCAGACTCTCCGAAACGGACTTCAGACGTGCCAAGATCGGAGAGCGATCGGTGCGCAGCATATTGAGGCCGGCGTTGAAGGCAACGACACGGATTTCAACCTCCTCGCCGATCTCCGAATAGTGGCGGGAGACGTTGGCGGCGACGTTCAGCACCGCCGTCATTTTGTCCGGTGTATCGTCGCTGATCTGCAGCGCGAGCCGGTGGACCTTGTCAGCCGCCACAGCCGGAAGTGCGGCAAAGACCAGTGCGATGGTCGCCAGGAATGCTCGCAGGATCATGTGACTCGCTCCTTCATTCCACGGCCATGCCCATCGGATCGTCCGCGATCACCTTCACATGGCGATTGGGCTCGATCCGGACGTTCTGCCGCCTCTGGATATAGCCCGCGACGACGTCGTAGACCGCGGGACCCTGCATTCCTTCGTTGACCGACGCCCAGCCGCTCACCCGGTAATTCTTGGCCGGGTCGATCTTCTGGCCGGTGCGCAGCAGCACCATGTCCGAAATGCGCTGACCTGCCGGTCTGGCGACGTCGAGCGTGTAGGCCAGGCCACCGGCCCGCACCATGTCACCGCCTTGCTGGTAGTAAGGATCGGGATTGAACAGGTTGTCGGCAACGTCCTCGAGAATCTCCTTCAGCGCCGCACCCGTCATTTCGGTGCGGTAGGCCGTCGGATAGGTGATGGCGGTCTGATCGTAGACATCCTCCATCCGGATCTCCTGTCCCGGCAACAGGCTGGAACCCCAGCGGAAGCCCGGCGACAATGCGATCTCGACGTCGCGCTCGGCAATCAACGCCTCGCAGATGAGGTCGTCGAAAGTGCCGGCGAAATTGCCACGGCGATAGAGAAGAGAGTCGGTCCGGCCCAGGACCTTGCCAAGCACATCCTGATGCGGCGCACGGATTTCGCGCACGAGGGCAGCGACGTCGGGATCGCCCGCAATCGCATCGGCCAGCACCGGAATCAGCCGGAACGAATAGTTGACGATGCGCTTGCCCGACACGTCGAGATCGAGACGCGCCAGGAACTTGCCGTGACTGCCGGCGGCCACCAGCAGGGTGTTGCCGACAACCACTGGCTCGGGCAGCGCATCGTGCGTGTGCCCGGTCAGGATGACATCGATACCCTTCACCCGCCCGGCGAGCTTGCGATCGACGTCGAAGCCGTTGTGGCTCAGCAGCACGATCAGGTCGACGCCCTCGGCGCGCAGGGCGGTTACATTGGCGGCGAGCTTTTCCTCTTCGATGCCGAACGACCAGTCGGGGATCATGTAACGGGGATTGGCGATCGGCGTGTAGGGAAAGGCCTGTCCGATCACGCCGATGCTCAGGCCGCCGCGGTCGAACACGGCACGCGGCTGGAAGACCGGATCACCCCAGGTCGCCTCCTTCACGTTGCCGGCGAGGAAGGGAAACTTGATCTGTTTGATCAGCTCCTCGACCCGCTTGGCGCCGTAGGTAAACTCCCAGTGTCCGGTCATGGCGTCGACACCGAGTGCGTTCATGACACCCACCATGTCGGCGCCACGGCTCTGTAGAGACGTGTAGCTGCCCTGCCAGGTGTCGCCTCCGTCGAGCAGCAGCACCTTGCCAGAGCGCTCGGCACGGATCGCCTTGATCAGGGTGGCGAGCCGATCGAGACCACCCATGCGACCGTAGGTCCGGGCGAGGCCATCGAAGTCGGCACTGGCAAGGGCATAGGCCTCGTAGGTGCCGCGGCCGATCCGGTAATCCGCCAGGAGTCGCTCCCCGACGATGTGTGGCGGCAGGCCTTTGGATTCACCGACACCGATATTGACCGACGGCTCGCGGAAATAGATCGGCACGAGTTGGGCGTGCAGATCGGTGAAGTTGAGAAGTGTGACCTGCCCCACCGGCGAGAAGCGAAGCAGGTCCGCTTGCGAGGGGCCGTGGCCCTGCGCGCCAGCATCGCGTGCGGTGCCACTCGCCGCCATCGCGGCCGCGGCCTGCAGAAGCTCGCGGCGTCCCAGTCTCACATATCACCCGTACAAAGGGCCAGCGTTGCGTCGCTACGCAACGTCAATCTTGCTCTCGGCTGTCCAGCTGTTCTTGAGATCGTCGGTCCACGTGAATTTCAGGGTGCCGCTCTCCTGAACCCGCACGAAGAACGACATGTAGGGATTGGCCGCGACCGCGGGCTCCAGGGTCACGTTCATGACCGGCTTGTCGTTGAAGGTGACTTTCAGCGCATTGACGATCATACGCGGCACGATCTTCCCGTCGGCATCCTTGCGCTGCCCCGACTCCATCGGATGCGTGATCAGCGTCTTGATCTCGACCACCTCGCCCTTCTTGGCGGTAGCGGGGATACGAAGGCGCGGCTTGATATCGTCTGCCATGTGTTTCTCCTGCCTCAGCCGCCGCAGCCGCCGATGGTGACCTTGACCTCGCGGCTCGCCCTGTAGAGCGTGCCGTCGCTCATCTCGGCCACGGCGATCAGGTTCTGCGTCTGCGAGAGCTTCACCCGAAGCGCCACCTCGGCCTTTCCGGCAAGCGGGGTGAACTCGTAGATTGCGACGGGCGGGTTGGGGTTGCCGTCGGCAGCGACGTAGAGCGCCTTCACATAGGACTTCTCGCTCATCTCGCTGTCGACCGAAACAGTGAGCGGTACAGCCATGCCGTTCTCGGCGATCTCCGGAGCCTTCAAAGTCACCTTGCCATCCTGTGGCGTGCCTTTGGCGAGGCTCGAGATCCATTCGCGTGCCGCTTCCGGCGTCGCCGCCGCCTGGCGCGCAGCGATCACGGCGACAATGGCGCCGAGTGCGCCTCGCCGCGTGAGAGCCGAGGGAGAAATCGTCATCGTGATGGCCTCGTCAGTGCCGGATGTTGGGGGCTGTGAGCTTCAGCCCTTCGTTCGCCTTGCGCAGATATAGCTCAAGTTCACCATATTCAACCGCGTCGGGTGGCAATTCATTGGCGCGGACCTGGACGTTGCACCATTGCAGGCGCTTGCGGATGTCCCAGATCTCGTTGCGGCTGGTCCGCCACAGCGGGAAATGGTCGAATTGGCCCTTCGATTCGCCCAGCCACTGGCCGCGCGCCCACTTGCCCGCCGATTTCTGGTGGCAATCGATGCACGAGAAGTTGAACTGCCCGATCTTGAGCTGTGACAGGGCCACGCCCCGCTCGTAGGCCGCCTTCGCCTCCGGCGTCGACAAATCGACTTTGATCTCCTGACCGTTAGCCAGGCTGTGCAGATAGACAGACATGTCCGTGTTGTCGGAACTTTGCATCAGCCAGTCCGCGCCGGTCGTCGCCTTGGCATGGCGGGCAATGAACTCTTCCACGCCCAGCACCTTGTTGAGCCGGGGCTCCCACTTCGGCATCTGCACCGCCCATCGCTTGAACGCGGCATTGGCATCGGCGTGACAGGCCACGCAAGCCTTGCCGTTCGGACCGGGCTGCTCGAACAGGGTTGCCCCGGCCTCGATGCGCTCCGCTGCGGGATTGACGAAAGCATCGAGCGCATCGCGATCCTCGACCGGCGGCGGCCGCTTTTCGGGATCGTCGAGCGGGTCCTTGAAGGTCGCCGGCGTCTTGAGTGTCTTGAGAAACGCAACCATGTCGCGGATTTCCGCCTCGTTGTAAAAGCCGTGCTTGCCCCAGGGCGGCATCACCGATTCCGGATTCTGGACCCGCGAGTCGTACACGTAGTTGTACAGCCATTGGTCGGTGCGGCCCGCCTTGCCGATCTCCGACAGGTCCGGCCCAACGTTGCCCGGGAGCGCCTGCGTACGCGGTCCCATGACGTGGCAGGCCAGGCACCCGCCGCCCCGGCTACGGTCGAAAGCAAGTTTCTGACCGTTGGCGGCATCGCCGGATACTTCCTTGACGTCGATCTCGCCACCATGCGGCGGCGTCAGCTTTGGCTGGGCGAGTGTGTTGTAGTTGTCCCAGCGCGTCTTGTTCCAATCGCCGTAGCGCTTCCACGGCGTCGCGGCAGCCGAACCGTCGAGTTGCAGCGGCGCGGGCTGCGCGGAAGCCGCCGTTGCGGACGCAGCCAGCGCCACGGCAACGACGAGAACAAGACGATGCATCTACTGAGTGGCTTTCTTCAAATAGGCGATCATGTCAGCGAGCTGCTCAGGCCGCTTCAGGCCGGCATAGACCATCTTGGTGTCGGGCACCTTGCCTTTGGGGTCCTTCAGATAGTCGGCGAGCGTGGCATTGTCCCATACGATGCCCGACTTCTTGATCGCATCGGACGACGCGAATCCTTCGTTGGTTCCGGCCTTGCGCCCGAACAGGCCGAATAGATTGGGACCGAGGCCGTTGGCGCCGCCCTTGTCGACGGTATGGCAGGTCTTGCATTGCTGATTGAACAAGCGTTCACCCGTGGCCTGCTCTCCCGACTGGGCGGCCACCGTACCGGCCGCGCAAATCAGGGCAATCGAAAATGCTGCTGCCAACACTGACTTCATTGGATTTTCCTGTCCTTTGAAAGGGGGGCTGGGAAACGTCTTGTCGTCTCCCAATGTGATAGCTTGTCGATGGTCCGCAAGAGGTTGAAGCGATGCTGAACCCCATTAAACGCGGCGCGTTGAAGATCATCGCTCTCGCAAGCGTCACGGCCTCGCTTGCGGCAACCCTGCCCGCCATGCGCGCGTGCGCCGAGCCGGTCCAGATCAAACCGGGCCTGCTTCGCCTCAACGGCAATCTCGAAATGCCGAAGGGCAAGACTCTCGCCGACGGCGAGGTGCTGCTGATCGTGCACGGCATGCTGTCGCACTACGGCCAGGAGACGATCGCTGCCTTGCAGAAGAACCTCGTCGAGCGCGGGAGGAGTTCGCTCGCGGTCAACCTTTCGCTGGGCATCGACGACCGCAAGGGGCCACGCGCCTGCGACGTTACGCACGATTACGCCATCACCGGCGCCCTGCGCGAAGTGGCGAGTTGGGTCGATTGGCTGTATGGCCAGCGCGCGCGTGCCGTCGATATCCTGGGCTTCTCGCGCGGCGGCGCGCAAGTCGCGGCAATGGGGCCGGAGTTGCCGATGGTGCGACGCGTGGTGCTGGTGGCTCCGTCGTTCGCGACGTCGTCGGAGATCCCGCTGGCCTATGAAAAGACATATGGCCGGCCGCTGGCGCCGCTTCTTGCCGATGCGCGCAAGGACCCGTTGAAGAAGTTCACCGCAGATTTTCTGAACTGCAGGCAAGCGCCAGTATTGGGGGCCACCTTCCTCGACGGCTACAACGAACTGCCGCCGCGGCTCGCCGCCCGCACCGGACATCCCACGCTGGTGGTGATCGCCGGCAAGGACGAGGTCGTCCCCAATCTCGAGTCCAGGCTGCTCCCGGACGTGCGAAAGGTCACGATTGAGGGCTCAAGCCACTACTTCCCCGACCTGTTCGGCGAGGATGCCGCCGATGCCATCGCCAAGTTCCTGATCCGCGAGCAGACGGTCACCAAATAGACGGCGCCGCCGGAACAGACGCCCTTAGTCTGGCCTGATGCCCTGTTCCTTGATCAAGGTCGTCCAGACCTTCTCTTCCTTCAGGTAGAAGGCCTTCAATTCCTCGGGCGTCGAACTCCTGATCTCGACTCCCTGGATCTTGAATCGCTCGATCACCTCGGGATCGGTGGCGATCTTGGCCAGCGCCTTCTGCAGCTTGTCGATGATCGGCTTGGGCGTGCCCGCAGGCACGACCATCGCCTGCCAGAAGATCGCCTGAAAGTCCGGCAGGTTCGCCGCTTCCGCGACAGTCGGAATGTCCGGAAATGCCGGCGAACGCGTCAGGCTGGAGATCGCGATGGCTCGCGTCTTCTTGGAATCGAGAAACGGTTTCGCCTCCAGCGAAGCCGAGAACATCATCTGCGCGTTGCCGGCAGCGACATCCTGGCCGGCCTGGGCACCGCCCTTGTAGGGCACGTGGGTGAGATTCAGTCCGGCGCGCGCCTTGAACAGCTCGGCCGCCATGTGGTTGGTGGCGCCGACCCCTGAGCTCGCGATGTTGAACTTGCCGGGGTTGGCTTTCACATACGCAATCAGCTCAGCCATGTTCTTGGCGGGGAAGTCGGCGTTCACATGCAGGATGAAGGGCGTGAAGCTCATCAACGACACGAGTTCGAAGCTCTTGTGCGGGTCGTATTGTACCTGGCCGGTAAGCGTCGGATTGATGATCAGCGACGTGCCGCCTGCGTAGATGATGTAGCCGTCGGGCACGGCCTTGGCGACGTAGTTCGAGGCCACGGTCGTGGCAGCGCCGGCGCGATTGTCGACCAGCACCGTCTTGCCGAGATCGGCCGTGAGCTTGTCGGCATAGACGCGCGCCACTGCATCGTTCACGCCGCCCGGCGGATAGGGGACGACCATGCTGACCGGCTTGTTGGGCCAGTCGGTCTGGGCGACGCCGCCGAGTGGCAGCAGCGCAGCCGCCAATGCGGCGACGACGAACGTCGAACGGTTCACGCGATCCTCCCTTTACGCTTTTCCTTGTCAGTTCTTATTCGGCGACAAAGAACGGCAATGTCACTTCCTTATTTACCGGCTCGAAGCACAGACGCACCTTCTGGCCGATCCTGACATCGCCTTCGGCGACGCCGCGCAAGGGCGCATTGACCCGGACGCCGGCATCCATGTCGACCAGCGCCACGATGTAGGGTGCCTGCTGCTTGAAGAAGAAGTTGAACGGATGGTGGCACACCGTCCACGTGTGAATCTTGCCGGTAATCGGCGCTTCCTTGAATTCACTTTCGAGCGAGAAGCAGTGCGGACAAACCGGGCGCGGATAGTGCCGGACCTTGCCGCAGGAAGAACAATGCTGCAGCAGGAAGCGACCCTCCCGCATGCCGTCCCAGAAGGGCTGGCTTTCGCGGGTCGGCGTTGGCAGCGGCCGCTCTGGAGCCGCGGGAGTGGAAGCGCCGCTCATGCCGCCCTCCGCAGGATGGCGATCGAACCGTCCCCCATGTCGCCATAGCCGGTGACCAGGCCCATCTCAGCCTTGGCGACCTGCGCCTTACCGCCCTCGCCGCGCAGTTGGCGCGTCAGTTCGATCACGTGATTGAGACCAACGACGTGGCCCTGGCTCAGCAGCCCACCATGGGTGTTGATCGGCAGTGCGCCACCCTTCTTGATGCGTCCATCCATCACGAACGGCCCGCCCTCCCCGGTCTTGCAGAACCCCAGGATCTCGAGCTGCCGGATCACCGTGAAGGTGAAGCAGTCATAGATCTCGGCAAGGTTCATGTCCTTCGGCCCGACGCCCGCCATCTCGTAGCCACGCTTCGCCGCCTTCACGAGGCCGAACTCGAGCAGGTCCGGGCGCTGGGCTATCGAAGCGGGCGATTCGGGATGCCCCTCGGCCACGCCCATCACGGTAACCAGCGGCTTGCGCAGCGATTTCGCCCGATCGGCTGCGCTCACGACGATGGCCGCACCGCCGTCGCTTTCAAGACTGCAGTCGAACAGCCGGAACGGATCGGAGATCATGCGCGAGGCGTGGTGTTCCTCGACGGTGAGAGGCTTGTTCATCACCACGTTGCCGTTGAGGATCGCGTGCTCGCGCATGGTCACGGCGACTTCGGCAAAGTGGCGGGGCGTGGTGCCGTAAAGCTCCATGTGCCGCCGCGCCCCTTGGGCGTAGAGCTGGGCCGGCGCAAACATGCCGATCGGCAGTTCGAACTCCGCCGCCAGCGCAAATTGCGGGAACTGCTGCAGGCGCGTGCTGACCCGGGCGCCAGAGTAACCGGTCCTGCCGACCGAGATCAGGACGTTCTTGCAGACGCCGGTCGCCACCGCCATCGCCGCACTCTGGATCGCGGCCACGCAGGTGGCGCCGCCCATCGGCACGAACAGCGACAGCGTCACGTCGGGCAGACCGAGATTTGCAATGAAGTCTTCTGCAATGCCGCCGCCGGGAAAGTAGGGCACGATGCCGTCGATATCGCGGGGCGAGAGGCCGGCATCCTCGATCGCCTTCAGGCTCGCCTCGAGCTGAAGGGCGAGGCCAGACTTGGACGTGCCGCGCGTGTACGCGGTTTCGCCGATCCCACTGATCGCCGCCTTGTCGCGGAGCGCATGCGCCATGGTTCTGTTTCCTCCGGCCGGCATCTTGCCTGAAGCCGGAGAGGAGGCAATCAGTCTGCGCGGATGTTGCCCGCAGCGATGACCTCTTTCCAGCGCACCAGCTCGCCGCGGATCAGGTCGGTGTAGCCGCTCGAGCCCAAGGTCCCGGGTCGCACACCGATCTTGCCGAACGATTCCTTCACCTGCGCGCTCTGCAGAGCGGTTCCGGTTTCGCTTTCCCAGCGCTGGACGAGGTCGCGCGGAATGTCCGCCGTCGCCGAAAATCCGAACCAGTTGGTCGTCACGACGCCGGGGAATCCCGCTTCGCGGAAGGTCGGCACGTCGGGAAGGCTGGGTGAGCGCTGGTCCTCGCTCACGGCAAGCGGACGCATGCGGCCGGAGGTGAAATAGCCGATTGCGGTCGGCAGGCTTTCCATCAGGGCGGCGATCTGGCCGCCCAGCAAGTCGTTCATCGCGGGCGCCGAGCCGCGATAGGGGATGTGCGTCAGCTGTATGCCGGCCGCACGGGCCAGTACCTGGCCGGTGAGGTGATTCATCGTGCCGTTACCGCCTGAGCCGTAGGTCACCTCGCCCGGCTTGGCCTTCGCCATCTCGACTAGCTGGGCCACGCTGGTGATCGGCGAGGAGGCGCTCACCGCGAGCACGGTCGGAAAGGTGCCGACCAGATGGATGTGCGTGAAATCGGCCAGCGGATCGTAGGGCACGTCCTTGTAGAGCACCGGGCCGATGCCGTGCGAGGCCGCACTGGACATCATGACGAGATGGGTGTCGCCCTTCGCCTTGGCGAGGATGTCGGCACCCACCAGACCGCCGGCGCCTGGCTTGTTCTCCACGACGATCGGCTGACCGAGCCGCGTGCCGTAATACTCGGCCAGGGTACGCGACAGGATGTCGGCGGCACCGGCGGGCGGAAAGTTGACGATCCAGCGGATCGGCTTGGACGGCCAGGCCGCTTGCGACCATCCGATTTTTGCAGGGCTGATAGCGGGGACTGAGGCGGCTGCGGCCGCGATCAATATCTGCCGTCGACTGAGCATGCTGTTCACCGGTCCTCCGCGCGCACCCAAGACTGTCATTGACGCACGGTGTGGTGCAACATGCGTGCCGGGTAACGTTTACGATAGGACCGGCGATGGATTTCGACGTCGTTTTACGCGAAGTGCGCCTTCCCGGCAGCAAGCCGGACCAGCCGGCGACGGACATCGGCGTGAAGGACGGCAGGATCGCGGCCATCGCACCCAGGCTCGGCGGCAATGCCCGCGAGGAATACCGCGGCGGGGGGCGGCTGGTCTGCTCGGGCTTCGTCGATACGCATATTCATCTCGACAAGGCCTGCATCCTGGGTCGCTGCGAGCACACGACCAAACGCAATCCGCATCTCGCCATGGAGCGCGTGTCGGCGGTCAAGCACACCTTCACCGTCGAGGACGTGATCGAGCGCGCCTCGGCCACCATCGAGAAATGCATCGGGCACGGCGCCACGCGCATGCGCACCCATGCCGAAGTCGATCCGAAGGTCGGCCTGCGCGGCTTCGAGGGCGTGAAGGCGCTGGTCGACAAGTACAAGTGGGCGATCGATCTCGAGATCTGCGTGATGCCGCAGGAGGGCCTGACCAACAATCCCGGAACCGACGAGCTGATGATCGCCGCCCTGAAGAGCGGCGCGACCGTCGTCGGCGCTGCCCCCAACTACGACACCGATCGTGCGGCGCAGATCCGACGCATCTTCGAGATGGCGCGCGAATTCGACATAGACATCGACATGCATCTCGACAGCGGCGCCTCGGCCGAGGAGCTCGACACGCTGCTGGTCTGCGATCTCGCCGAAAAATACAAATGGGGCGGCCGGGTGGCCGTCGGCCATGTCGGAAAGCTTTCGACGATGCCGTTCAAGGACCTCGACAAGGTCGCGAGGCGCATGGCCGATACCGGCGTCGCCGCAACGGTTCTGACGGCGACCGACCTCTATCTCGGCGGCCGCCACACCGACCACAACGTGCCGCGCAATGTGGTCGACCTCAACTTCCTCACCGAGCGGGGCGTCACCTGCTCCGTCGGCTCCAACAATATCCTCAACCCGTTCACGCCGTTCGGCGATGGCCAGCTGCTGCGTCAGGTCAACATGCACGCCATCGTCACCCAGCGCGGCAATGACGACGAAGTGCGCGAACTCTGGAACATGACCACGGCGTCGGCGGCGAAGCTGATGCGCAAGGATGACTACGGCATCGCCGTCGGCGGACCGGCCGATCTGGTGGTGCTGGACGCGACCGACGAGATCGCCGCGCTGCGCACGATTGCGCCGGTGCTGGCGGCTTACAAGCGAGGCCGGCGCACCGTAACGCGCGAACCGGTCAAGCTGCACCGACCCTAATCATCAAGAAGCCAACCTTTCCGTCGAATCAGGGGAACCCATGTCCACTCGTGAACTGCTGGCACTGTCGTCCGTCGAACTGCGCCGCCGCATCGGCACCAAGGAGATCTCGCCGGTCGAGCTTCTGGAGGCCTGCCTGCGCCGCATCGAGGAGATCAACCCGGCGATCAATGCCGTGACGGCAATGTGCGTCGCGCGCGCGCGCAAGGAGGCCAAGGCGGCCGAAGCCGCGGTCCGCCGCGGCGAAGACCTGCCGCTGCTGCACGGACTGCCGGCCGGCATCAAGGACCTCGAGGAGACGAAGGATCTTCTGACGACCTATGGCTCGCCGCTTTATCGCGACTATGTGCCGAACTACGACAACGTCATGGTCGGCCGTGTGCGTGCCGCGGGCGCCGTAGTGGTCGGCAAGACCAACGTGCCGGAATTCGGCGCGGGCTCGAACAGCCGCAACCCGGTATGGGGCGCCACCGGCAACCCGTTCAATCCGATGCTCAATGCCGGCGGCTCCTCGGGTGGGTCGGCGGCGGCCCTGGCGACCGACATGCTGCCGGTCTGCACCGGCTCCGACACCGGCGGCTCGCTGCGCAATCCGGCGGCCTTCTGCGGCGTCGTGGGCTTCCGGCCCTCGCCCGGCATGGTCGCGGTCGAGCGTCGCGCCATGGGCTGGACTCCGATTTCCGTGCTGGGTCCGATGGGCCGCTCGGTCGCCGATGTCTGCCTGCTCTACGCGACGCAGATCGGACACCACGACAGCGATCCGCTCAGCTTCCCGCTGGACCCGATGGCCTACGCCGAGCCGTGGCCGGTCGATCTCGGCAGCCTGCGCGTTGCCTACACCGAGGATTTCGGCGGCGCCCCGGTCGAAAAGGGAATCCGCCAGACGTTCCGCGCGAAGATCAAGGCGATGAAGCCGCTGTTCCGCAGCCTCGACAAGATCGACGTCGACTACGGCGACGCCGACCGCTGCTTCGACGTGGTGCGCGCCGTCAGCTTCCTGTCGCGCTACCACGACGCCTACACCAAGAACCGCAAGATGCTCGGGCCCAACATCGTGGCCAACTACGAGATCGGCGCCAAGCTCAGCCTTGCCGACTTCGCCTGGGCACATGGCGAGCAGACCAGGCTCTTCCGCGCCTTCCAGGAGCACTACAAGGACTACGACCTGGTGATCGGCCCGACCGTCGGCTTCACGCCCTTCCCCTGGAAGCAGCTCTACATCGAGGCAATGGATAGCGAGAAGCTCAAGACCTACTACCACTGGATGGCGACCAAGTACTTCATCTCTCTGGTCACCAATCCCGCGGTCTCGCTGCCCTGCGGGTACGATCACAAGAAGATGCCGTTCGGCCTGCAGGTGATCGGCCGCTTCCGTGGCGATGGCGAGGTGCTGGGCGCCGCGCACGCCATGGAACAGGCGTTCGCCGCCAATCCGGAGCTGGCCCGGCCGCGGCCGAACCTGGAGAAGTTGCGCAAGCCGGTGGCGGCCCTGAAGTCGATCGTAACCCATCCACCCAAGCTCTCGGCCAAGGTGTCGAAGGGGCCGGCGCCGGGCGCGCTCTAGCGGCAACTGCGCCAACCGATGGGCCGGCCGCGATCCGGCCCTCGGGCCGGCCGTGCGGGCTGTGACAACTTAAAGCCGCCGCGTTGTGTCGCGGCGTTTCTCCATGTCGCCGCGTTTTGGTCACGACCTCCACCGTATCTCTCACGCAGGCACCGGCAACCCAGCCGAGCCACGAGAGCAGTACGGAGGAGAACATGCGCAAGGTGCAATGGCTGATGGCGGCCGCGCTGGTCGCCCTGACCACCGCGGGCTGCGTGGAGTCCAACGGCTACCCCAACTCCAGCTATCGCAGCGACCGCAACGGCGGTTACTGGAACTCGCCGCGCGCCGACTACGATCGCGACGGCGTGCCGAATCGATATGACCGCGACGCCAACGGCGACGGCGTGCCCGACCGCTACCAGGGCCGCAACCGCTAAGCCGGCCTGACGATGGCCTGACGGAGCACCACCTCTCACGGATATGTGAGAGATGGTGCGCCTCTTGCCACAATTGTGACGCCCGTCGGTCGAAGTCCGTTGCGTATCGGCAACAGTGGGAAAGCCCGTCACAGGGGCTCCCTCCGAGGAGGCAAGAATGCGCAAGCTCAATTGGCTGATCCTGACCGGCGCCGCCCTGGCCACCGCCGGCTGCGTGGAATCGATGGCCTCGGGCTACCCGACCGGGTCCTACGGCTACGGCGACAACTCGAATGGCTATTCGAGCGGCTACTATTCGGCCAACTCCTATCCGAGCAGCTATTACACCCGGCCGAGCTACGTCTCGAACAACACGTACGTCTACAATCCGCCGCCCCGGGTGGTGACCCAGACCCGCTACGTAGAGGTGCCGGTGGCAACGCCAGCCCCGGCGCCACGCCAGCAGCCCGTGAACACCACCGCGGATCATCGCTGGAATGGCCAGCACAACGATCGCCCGGCTCAGGCGGTTCGTCCGCCATCGAACAACGAACACCAGGCCGGCAGCGGCGACAATCGCGGCAACAGCCGCCGGCGCGATCGCGACCGGGACGGAGACGGTCAGCCCGACCGGCGGAACTAGCTCCGCTTGGGCGAGGCAGAAGCGGCGGCGCGCCGGATTTCGTCGTCGTGCTGGCCGAGCGCCGGCGCTGCCCGCCGCACACCACCCGGGGTAGCCGACAGTTTCAGCGGCACGCCGAGCGTCTTCTGCCTGCCTACTTTGGCGTGCTCTACCTCGGCCACCATGCCGCGCGCCAGAATCTGCGGATCGGCGAAGACCTCGTCGTGATGCAGCACCGGCCCGGCGGGTATGCCCTCGGCCTCGAATGCCTTCAGCCATTCGTCGTTGCTGCGCTTCAGCAGCTCGGTCTGGAGGATGGCCACGATGGCGTCGTTGTTTTGCACGCGCAGAGCATTGGTCTTGAACCGTGGGTCTTGAGGAAGCTCGGGTTTGCCGATCATCTCGCAAACCTTGACGAAGAAGTTCTGTTGCGCTGCACCGATGGTCAGCCAGCCGTCCCTGGTCTGGAACACCTGATAGGGCGAGGAGCCGCGATGGCCCTGTCCCAGCTTCTCCGGCCGCTTGCCGTTGGCGAAGAAGTTCGCGGCCTCGTAGACGCCGAGCGACACCGTCGCTTCCAGCAGCGAGGTCTCCACCCATTGGCCCTCGCCGGTCTTGTGGCGCGCCTGTAGTGCCGACAGCACCCCGATCGTGAGGTAGAGGCCCGCGCCGACGTCTGAGATCGCGAGAGGAATTCGATGAGGTGGCCCGTCCTTCGGCCCGGTCACCGACATCAGTCCGGACATCGCCTGAATCACCAGATCGAAGCCGCCGCGCCTGGCGTACGGCCCGGTTTGGCCGAAGCCGGAGATCGAGCCCAGCACCAGCCGCGGATTGCGGGCATGCAGGGCCTTCCAGCCGATGCCCAGCTTGTCGATCACGCCGGGGCGGAAATTCTCCAGCATCACATCGGCGCCATCGACCAGTTCCCAGAAGACCTTGAGGTCGTCGGCATTCTTGAGATCGAGCCGGACGCCCCGCTTGTTGCGATTCCACAGCATGAAGGGCGCGGACTCGCCGTCGACGAAGGGCGGCGCGCCGCGCATCGAATCGCCCTGTGGGCTCTCGATCTTGATCACATCGGCGCCCATGTCGGCGAGCTGCATGCCGCAGAACGGCCCTGACAGATGCGTCGTGAGATCGAGGACGACCAGACCGTCTAACGCACCGCGATTCATGCTCACTCCGCCAAAGAGGAACGGCTACTCTAGGCCCGCATGGCACAGAGCCTCAAACCTTCTCTCGACACCCCTCCGCTCGATACCTTGGGCGATCTCTTCCGGTTCGCGGTTCGCCGCTTTCGTGCGGCGCGGCTCGCCTACGGCCACGGTACGACGACTGCGGTCGATGAAGCGGCCTTCCTGCTGCTCGAAGGCCTGCGCCTGCCGATCCACAACATCGATCCCTGGCTCGCGCTACGGCCGACGCCCGCCGAAAAGGCGCGGCTGCTCACCCTGATCGATGCCCGCATCAGCCTGCGGCTGCCCGCGCCCTATCTGGTAGGCGCGGCCTACATGCATGGGGTCCGCTTTCACGTCGACAGGCGCGCCCTGATTCCACGCTCCTTTATCGGTGACATGCTGGTGGCCGGCGCCCTGCCGATTGCCGACGCAAGGAAGGTCCGGCGCGTGCTCGACCTCTGCACCGGCTCGGGCTGTCTCGCGATCCTGGCGGCGCTCGCCTTCCCCGCAGCCACGGTCGACGCCGTCGACCTGTCGCGCGGCGCGCTGGCGCTCGCTCGACGCAACGTCGCGACGCACCGGCTGGGCGATCGCATCACGCTGCATCACGGCGACCTGTTCGCGCCACTCGCCGGGCAGCGCTATGACCTGATCATCAGCAACCCACCCTACGTCGATGCCCGCGGCATGGACCGCCTGCCGCCCGAATTTCGGCACGAACCGCGGATGGCGCTGGCCGCCGGCAAGGACGGACTCGACCTCGTGCATCGCATCCTCGCCGAAGGGCCCAAGCATCTGACGAAACAGGGCGCCCTCCTTTGCGAACTAGGCCGCGGCCGCAAGCCGCTGGAGCGCGCCTACCCCCACACGACCTTCGTTTGGCTCGATACCGAATTGAGCCAGGGAGAAGTGTTCTGGCTGGAGCGGGACGGCTTCCCGGCCGGGGTTACAAGAGGGTGACGCTAGAATGACGGGAATCTGGCGGTCACTTTCGGTAACCGTCACCTTCGGTGCCAACATACCGTCACCTCATTCAGGCACCCATTAGAGTGCCTTAATCGCCGTTCCTACTCCTCGTCGCCGAGGCAGATCCCGAGGGCGCGAGCGGTGCGCACCAGGGCCCCCATCGGATCGACCGTATGCGACCGGCCGACGACGCTCTCCAGCGGCACGTCGATCACCTGGCGATTCGACCAAGCGACCATGCGGTCTCTTCCCCCCGCAGCCAACACATCGACGGCATACGCGCCGAGCGCCGAAGCAAGAATACGATCCTCAGCCGTCGGATCGGCGCCGCGTTGAACGTGGCCAAGCACCGTGGCGCGTGCCTCGGCATGGGTCGCCACCATGAGGCGCAAGGCCAGCCAATCACCCACTCCGTGCTTTCTCGGAGCGTCGTCGGCCGGATCGGGCGCGTCGTCGGAATTTCCCGCCGCCTCCGCGACAACGACCAGCGCCGTGCGCCGTCCGCCGGCTCGCAGGTTCTGCACATGGCGGGTGACATTGGCGAGGCGCCAGCCGATTTCCGGAATCAGGATCACGTCAGCGCCCCCGGCAATGCCTGTGGCGAGGGCGATGTGGCCGGCGTCGCGGCCCATCACCTCGAGCACCATGATGCGTTCATGGCTGGCGCCGGTCGGTTGCAGCCGATCCAGCGCCTCGGTCGCGACCGCTACCGCGGTCGAGTGTCCGATGGCCCGATCGGTGCCCGCGACGTCGTTGTCGATGGTCTTGGGGATACCGACGAAGGCGAGGCCGCTGGGCTCCAGCAATCGCCGCAGAATCGCCAGACTTCCGTCGCCGCCGATGCCGATCAATCCATCGAGCGCAAGACTGCGAAGGCCGTCCAGCATTTCGCCGGAGCGATCCTGCACCCGTCCGTTGTCCATGGGAAAGGCGAATGGATCGCCCCTGTTGGTGCTGCCGAGAAACGTGCCGCCTCTGCGCGCCACGCCGGCATCGAGGCGGTTCGGCTCGATGTCGACGGCCGCTACCGGCCGATCGAGCAGGCCAAGCGTGCCATAGCGGATGCCGACCGTCTGCCAGCCGTGGCCGTGATGGGCGCGCAGGGCAACGGCGCGGATCACCGCGTTCAGCCCGGCGCAATCGCCGCCACTGGTGAGGATGCCAATTCGCTTGGTCATCTCGAACCTCCTTGCCTACTGTACCTCATGGCCAGGCCACGCAAGACGGTTCCCGTCCTGAAATCCGAGCGCATCGTGTTACGGCCGTTCCGCGCTGGCGACATCTCGACAATGCACAAGATTTATGCCGACGCCAGACATATGAAATACTGGAGCGTCGATCCCAGCTCCTCGCTCGCCGCCACGCGCAAGGCGATGCGCTGGCACATCGCCTATCATCCCTTTCACTACGCCATGTGGGCAGTCGAGGAAATCAAGGGCGGCAAGCTTATCGGCATGATCAATTACCATCGTCGCGACCGGCGCGAACGCCGGGTCGACATGGGCTGGGTCGTGCTGCCCGGCCGCTCGGGCAGAGGCTATATGACCGAGGCAGCCCGCACGCTGCTGCGCTATCTGATCGATTCGCTGAAGGTTCACAAGATCGAGGCGCTGATCCGCCGCGAGAACAAGCCCTCGGCCGCCCTCGCACGGCGCCTGGGGTTTCGCCTG
The DNA here is from genome assembly GCA_964480235.1 of uncultured Reyranella sp. GTDB lineage: Bacteria > Pseudomonadota > Alphaproteobacteria > Reyranellales > Reyranellaceae > Reyranella. The sequence goes on from CAYZQZ010000002.1 coordinate 39,564, forward strand.
GAGGGTGGCCCGATTCGCGATCGCTGGCTGGTCTCGGGCAAGTGGCATAGCGTCATGCTCTACGGCCTGATCGCCGGGGAGGAAAAATGAGGGAGGCGCACCAATGCGGCCCGTGTTCGACCCGAGTGCCGTCCATCGGTTGAAGTACACCGGCGCCGTCGATGCCGACGGTCATCTCCTGGAAGATGCCGGCCTGTGGGACGCCTACATCGAACGCAAGTACAAAGACCGCGCGATGCGGCTGAAGCGCGACGAGAACGGCCTCGAATATCTCGAAATCGGCGGCATTCCGAGCAAGCGCACACGGCGCGGCTATCCGGCCACCTTGGGCCGCATGGGCCAGAAAGATCTCGAGGCCTTCACGCCGCATCCGGACAAGACCTACGCCGCCAACATGCCCTACGGCGCCTGCGACGCCGGCGAGCGGCTGAAGCTGCTCGACGCCGAGGGACTCGACGCGGCCGTGCTCTACCCGACCCTCGGCATCCTGTGGGAGGCCGAGCTCTCCGACGTGGAACTGAGCCTGGCCTATTGCCGCGCCTACAACCGCTGGGTCGCGGACTTCTGCCGCAACGCGGGCGGAAGGCTGATTCCGATTGCCCATCTGTCCCTCGGCGATCCCATCGCTGCCGCTGCCGAACTCGAGCGCGCGGTGAAGGACGGCTGTCGCGGCGCATTCGTCGTGCCCTTCACCTGGACACACAAGGCGCATGGCGATCCGGCGCACGACCCGGTCTATGCCAAGGCCGTCGAGCTCGACGTCCCGATCGCCATTCATCCAGCCTTCGAGCCCTTCGAATTGCGCTCGCCGCGCTTCGAGAACGGCCACCGCCTCACCCTGCTCGCCTCGGTGACGGCGGGCGAGGGCGTGCGCCAGGCCTTCACGACCTTCTTCGACTTCGCGACTTTCGACCGGTTCCCGAAGCTCAAGCTTGTGCTGCTGGAATGCGGCGCCGGCTGGATCGGCTATTGGCTCGACCGGCTCGATGGCGTCGCCACGTCGACCTATCTCGGCGGCCGCGCCCCGCTGAAACTACGGCCCAGCGAGTATTTCCGCCGCCAGGTCTGGGTATCGGGCGATCCCGACGAACGCACGCTCCCTGCCATGATGAATACCTACGGCGCCGACCGCTTCTTCTGGGCATCGGACTATCCGCATCCCGACCACACCGGAGACTACCTGCAGTCGCTGGAGGAAATGGTCGACGAAGTACCTTCGGCCAACCGCGCCGGCCTGCTTGGTGGTAACGTGCGCCATGCTTTCGGCTTCTAGGACACCTCCTTCCCGCATCCAGGCGAACTGGACACGGGCCACCATCGCGCCACCGGACTGGACGGTGCGGCTCGGCGCCGACGCACGGGCCGAGATCCGCGCCGTGGTTGCAGAATTGCGCCGGGCCCCGGTACCGCTGTTCCTGCTCGACCCGGCGGACTTCGAACTGGCAGCCTGCCGCGCCACCATGGCCGAGGTGCGTGAGCGTGCCCAGAAGGGTCCGATGTTTGCCGTGCTCGACCGGCTGCCGCTCGAGGAGATGAGCCGCGACGAGGCAGTCGCGGTTTACTGGCTGATCTCCAGCCTGCTGGCACGGCCGGTGGCACAGAAGCTGAACGGCCAGATGTTCTACGACGTGATGGACACCGGCGCGAAGCTGAGGCCCGGCTCGGGCATCCGGCCGACCGTGACGAACGTCGACCTGCGCTTCCACAACGACAATTCCTACAACGAAACGCCGCCTGACTATGTCTGCCTGTTCTGCCTGCATCCGGCGAAGCAGGGCGGGGTCAGCCAGGTGATGAGCGTCGCCACCGTGCACCAGACACTGGAGCAACGTTTCCCGGAGTTGATGCCTAGGCTCTACCAGCCTTTCTGGTACGACCGCCACGCCGAGCACCAGCCGGGCGAGCCCACGACCTTCGCCGCGCCGATCTTCGAGCGCGGCGGTGACGGCACGATCAAGGCACGCCTCGCGCTGAGCGAAATCTATGCCGGATACGAACTGCGCGGCGAGCGCCTGGACAACGAAACGAGCGCGGCGCTAGCCGCGGTGCAGTCGGTCTTCGACCAGCCCGAATTGCATGTCGAGCTGAGCTTCGAGGCCGGCCAGATCCAGTACGTCAACAACCGCGCCACCGGTCACGCCCGTACCGAATTCGTCGACCATCCCGAGCCGGAGAAGAAGCGGCACCTGGTACGGCTATGGCTGCGCGACCACGGCAAGCGCGGCTATCGCGGCTAGGCGGCGCCAACAAGGGTTGAAACAACCAATCAATCTTGCAGACTGACGGCAGGCGCCCATCATGGTCGCCATGAAAGAGCACTACGCCGCCTTCGCCCGCTACAATGCCTGGGCAAACCGCCGCCTTTACGATGCCGCCGCACAATTGAGCGACGCCGATTACCGTGCCGATCGCGGTGCCTTCTTCAAGTCGATGCACGGCACGCTGAATCACCTGCTGACCACCGACTGGGTATGGATGCACCGCTTTACCGGCGAGGGCCCCTCGCCGACCAGGCTCGACGCGATCAACCACGATACGCTGCCCGAGCTGCGCGCTGCGCGCGAAGCCGAGGACCGGCGCATCGTCGCCTATGTCGATGGCCTGACCGAACAGAAGCTCGCCGGGACGATCAGCTACCGCCGCGTCTCGACACCCGAGGAATTCGTCCAGCCACTGGCGCCGGCCCTGGCGCATTTCTTCAACCACCAGACCCATCATCGCGGCCAGGCGCACACCATCCTGTGCAGCCTCGGCCGGCGCGACCTGGTGCTCGACCTGCTGTTTTTCCAGCGCGAGATCGAAGCTGGTCGCGCCTGAAGTTCTTGCAAGAACGCCGTCGTCGATTGACTTTGCCGGACCTGCATTCCAACGATCGAAGCGTCCGGCGGGCCGCCTCGTCGACCGGCAAGAATGGGACCCTCATGAAGTCTGTCGTCGTCACCGGCGTTTCGACCGGCATCGGATACGCCACCGCAGCCGATTTGTGCCGCCGCGGCTACCGGGTTTTCGGCAGCGTCCGACGCGCCGAGCAGGGCGAGGCCCTGCGCGGCGAACTGGGAACGCGGTTTCAGCCGCTGCTCTTCGATGTCACCGACGAGACCGCAGTCCGGAGGGCGGCCGACCAGGTACGTGAGACGCTGGCCGGCTCAGGACTGTTCGGGCTGGTCAACAATGCCGGGCTGTGCGACCCGGGTCCGCTCAGCGTGCAGCCCGCGGAAATCGTGCGGCGGCATCTGGAAGTCAACGTAATGGGCGTGGTGCATGCGGTGCAGGCCTTTCTGCCCCTGCTGCGCCGGCCGAAGGACGCGTCCGACCGGCCTGGCCGCATCGTCAACATCAGTTCGGTCAGTGGACGCATCGCGTTTCCGTTCGTCGGCGCCTACGCCGCCTCCAAACATGCGCTGGAGGCGCTGTCGGACTCACTGCGGCGCGAGTTGCTGATCTACGGCATCGACGTCGTGGTTATCGAGCCCGGCGCGATCGACACGCCAATCTGGGACAAGGCGGTTCATGTACAGACCGCCTACGAAGGCAGCGACTATGCTGCCCTGCTGAAGTCCTTCAACCCGATGGACAATCGCCGGGGGGCGCTGCCCACCTCGGCAGTGACGCAGCGCATCGCTCTGGCGCTCGAGGCCAAACGGCCCCGCACGCGGTACGCCATTCCCGACCAGCCGATCAAGTTCTGGCACATCCCCCGAATGCTGCCGGATCGCTGGCTCGACCGCATAATCGATCGGAGCCTGAACCTGCAGGCAATCCGCGACGGCATGCCCTAGAAGGCGGACGGGCTTCTTCGCACGGCACGATCCGGCCAGTCGTCCCGACTTCCCGTCAGGTCCGGCTGTAAGCATCTAGGCCGTCCCGCACCTGCGCCGTCCGGCCGCCAGGCCCCAGGTCCCCGAGCTCGAAGAGCTGACCTCGTCCAGCCAGGGAGCATTGCCTTCGCCGCACGCGCCAAGGGCAGTTGTTCTGGCTGCGCCTCACAGCAAAAAGCCCCGCTGGGCGGGGCTTACAAGTCTCAAGGATTGGTGGGCGATGTAGGGCTCGAACCTACGACCCGCTGATTAAGAGTCGCGCCGGAGCCGCCCTCACCGCTCGTCTTGTTCCCTCAGCACCCATCAAAAACGCTGATTTCATTGACCTTCTCGCCATCAGACTCCATGTCTGATTCTCACGAGTCATCGCCCAAGTGCTTCCCCGGTGCTTCCCCGGGAACACAACGATCGGAGACTCAACGGCGACGAACGAGGGTCATCAGCGCTTGCCGAAGCTCACCCAACGTCTGGTCGAAACCGCCAAGGCCGGCGATCGCGACGTCTATCTCTGGGATAGCGAGGTCCGCGGCTTCGGCCTGCGCATCAAGCCGAGCGGCAGCCAGTCGTTCATCGTAGCCCTGCGCATTGGCGGCCGCGGCGGTCAGCAGCGGCGGCGCCTGGTCGGCAAGCCTTCCATCATCTCGGTCGACAAGGCCCGCCAGCAGGCCCGCCTCATGGTTGCCGAGGCCAAGAGCGGCAAGGATCCCGTCGCCGCATTGATCGCGGAGCGGCAGAAAAAGCGGCTGCGCGAAGTGGTCCCCGTCTTCCTCACCGGCTACGTGGAAATCAAGCGCAAGCCTTCTTATGCCCGGGAGTGCCGCCGCATCTTCGATCGGCACATCCTGCCGAAGTTCGGCACCCGCCCGATTTCCGACCTCACCCGGCCGGAGATCACCCGCTGGCATCACGAGATGCGCGAGACGCCCTATCAGGCCAATCGATGCCTGGCCGTGCTGTCCAAGTGCATGACGTGGGCAATCCGCCATGGCTACCGCGACCAGGGCAGCGGCAATCCTTGCCAGTACATCGAGAAATTTCGTGAGCCCAAGAGAGAGCGCTATCTATCGACTGAAGAGCTCCGGAGGCTTGCCGCCGCTTTCGAGGCTGCCGAAAACGGGTGTAAGCGCCGGAGACAAAATCCCTCACTGAAGCGGCCGGAAAGTCTGGTTGC
>CAYZQZ010000003.1:0-7724 GCA_964480235.1 uncultured Reyranella sp.
GCGAAGGCCATGAGCCTGCCGCCGGCAAACACCGGCCGCGCGATCACCCAGTCGGGCAGGTGATTGCCGCCCGCGGCGTAGGGATCGTTCAGCAGGAACACGTCTTCGGGTTCGATGCGTCCGGCGAAGTCGCGCAGGATGGCGCGTACCGCGAACCCGCCGCCGCCGGTATGAATCGGGATGCCGTCGGCCTGGCTGATCAGCGTGCCACGGGCATCCGCGAGGAAGCAGGAGAAGTCGTGACTCTGGCTGAAGATCGGCGAGCGCGCGGTGCGCGTCATCACCCAGCCCATCTGGTGCGAGATGTGGTCGAGCCGGTTCTGGACCAAAGCGAGGGTTACGGGATCGAGCCCGGTCGGAGTTACAGGGTCGCTCATGCGGCACCTCCGATGTGAATCAGGAAATCGTCGCGGACATCGACCTCGAGCTTGTCGCGCGGGCCGATGAAGGCCGTGGTGGTTTTTTCCTCGACCAGCAGAGGCCCGTTCAGCACGCAGCCTGGCCGCAAGTCGGCGCCGTCATAGACTGGCACGTCGCGCCAGCCGGTGGCGGCGTCGATCCAGACCTTGCGCGCCTCCTTGGGCTTGGGTTCGCCCTGCTGCGGCGCGCGCGCGGCCGGCGGCGTCCAGTCGAGCCGCGTGCGGCCAATGACGCGCAGCGCGGTGATGTCGATGCGGCCGCCGGGCTGGATATGGCCGTAGAGCCGTTGATGCTCGGCCTCGAACACCTTGCGCGCTGCGGCGGGATCGAACGCTTTGTCGATCGAAACGCGCACCGGCCATTGCTGGCCGTCGTAACGCAGGTCGAGCTCGCGCTCCTTGATCTTCGCATCTCCCGCGCGCGTCTCCAGTTCGGCGAACGCCTTGTCGAGCGCAGGCCGGTCGACCTTGTCGAGATCGGCGATGAAGACCTGCAGATAGTCCTGGCGGATGTCGGATTGCAGCATGCCCATGGCGCAGAAGGCGCCGGCGGCACGCGGCAGCAGGGCGCGCTTGCAGCCCAGTGCACGCGCCACGGCGCTGCCATGCATCGGCCCGGCGCCGCCCGCGGCGACGAGGGTGAAGGTCGCAGGATTGTGGCCGCGCTCGATCGACAGGCGCTCGACCGCGTGCAGCAGGTTCTGTTCGAGCAGGCGGATGACGCCTGCTGCCGCGTCCTCGACCGAAAGCTTGAGTGGCCTGGCGAGCTTGGTTTCGATCGCCTTCCTTGCGAGGGCGCCGTCGAGACTTACAGCGCCGCCGGCCAGCGGTCCCGGCTTCAGGCGTCCCAGCACGAGCTGCGCATCGGTCACGGTCGGGTTCTCGCCGCCCAGCCCATAGGCCGCCGGGCCCGGTCGTGCGCCGGCGCCATGCGGACCGGCGTGCAGCAATCCCGCCGCATCGACCCAGGCCACGGTGCCGCCGCCCGCGCCGACGGTGTGGATCTCGACCGACGGCGTCGTCAGGTGATAGCCGTCGATGATCAACTGGTCGCTCATGGCGACATCGCCCTTGGCCATCACCATGACGTCGCAACTGGTGCCGCCGATCTCCATCGAGATCAGGTTGGGCCGTTCTCCCGGCGCCGCGCAGCCCTTCAGGGCGCCGACGCCCGCGGCGGGGCCGCTCAGCACCAGCATCACAGGGCGCGCCGCCACCTGGTCGACCGGCACGGCGCCGCCGTTGCTCTGCAGCATGAGGACCGAGTGCGGCAAGCCGAGCTGGCGCAGCTGCTGGTCGAGCGATTGCAGGTAGCTCGTCACCTTGGGCGCGATGTAGGCGTTGACCACGGCGGTCGAGCCGCGCTCGTACTCGCCCATGGTCGGCATGACTTCGCTCGACAGCGAGACCCATTTGCCGGACCAGCTCTTCCTCAGTCGGGCACCGGCGGCGCGCTCGTGGCTGCCGTCGAGAAAGGAGTTGAACAGGCACACCGCCACCGACTCCACGCCCTCGGCTTCGAACACCGTGGACGCTGCGTCGACGTCGGATTCCTGCAGTGGCGCTAATTCCTTGCCGTTGCGATCGATACGCCCCCGTACCGGGAGGCGCAGGTAGCGCGGCACCAGTACCTCGGGGAAGGGCGCGCGATGGTCCCACTGGTTCTCGCGGATGCCACGCCGGATTTCGAGCGAATCGCGGAAGCCTTCGGTCGTCAGCATCCCGACCTTGGCGCCCTTCTTCTCCAGGATGGTGTTGGTGGCGACGGTCGAGCCGTGCACGAACAGGGCGCAGTCGCGCAGCAGAGCCGTCAGCGGCAGGTCGAGTTCCCGAGCCGCGAGCCGCAGCACGCCCAGCACGCCTTCGCTAGGGTCGGCCGGCACGGAGGGCGCCTTGAAGATGCGGACACTGCCTGCGGCATCGCGCAGAACCATGTCGGTGAAGGTGCCGCCGACATCGACTCCGATGCGCCATGGAGCGACTAGTGAAGCTGAGGGCATTGCAACGAACTCACACGGATGACATTGCGGGACAGAGGTGTACGCTTTGCAGGCAAATCGGCAGGAGGCGCAGCATGACGACCCTCGATGAGTTCCGCGGCAGCCTCAAGGGTGCGGTTCCGCCGTCCGGCATCGATCACGCGCTGCAGGCGCTGTGGTGGGCGGGCAAGGGCGAGTGGACCCGCGCGCATGAGGTGGTGCAGGCCCACGAGGACGACGACCGCTGCAACTGGGTGCATGCCCATCTGCATCATCAGGAAGGTGACCTGTCGAACGCCGGGTACTGGTACAATCGGGCGCGTAAGCCCGCGTCGAAGGTCTCGGTCGAGCAGGAATGGCGCGAGCTCGCGGCGGCGCTTCTCAAGTGACTTTCCTCCCCATTCATATGGGGAGGTGTCGCGGTAATCCGCGACGAAGGGGTCAGGAGCCATACGCGCTACCCATGACCCCATCGCCCGCGTAAGACGCGGGCACTTCCCCATATGAATGGGGAAGAGAGCTTCAGGAGAGAGCTTCACTCAGCCCTCCGAGAGCATTGAGCGCCGGTGCGAAGCCGGTGAGCGGCGCGGTCTGGATGATCGCCTCGATCACTTCCGTGCGGCTGAGACCCATGTTGAGCGCCGACTGGCCGAACTTCTTCACCTGGCCGTCGAGCCTCAAGGCGGTGAAGGCCGCGACCGCGACCAGAGCGCGGCGGCGGAGATCGAGGCCGGGCCGGAACCAGATCTCGCCGTAACCGTACAGGATCGCCAGCGGGTAGAGCGCGCCGGTCACGTCGTTGCCGGGCGCCGCATAGCCCTGTCTCGCGCGATCGCCATGCAGCTGCTCCATGAGGTCTGCGCCGCGTCGCGTCAGCTCGTCCAGGGAGTCGTTGCGCTCGCCTTCGTCCTCCACTTTCGCGCCAGTCTTGATGAGGACCTCGCGAGCCGCTTCGATCGCATCTTCCGATGCAGTGAAGCCCGCGTAGATGCCGATCTGGATCGCGATCTCGACGATCGCGCGGGCGGAGAGGCCGAGCTTGAGCGCTGGCTCGGTATGGTGCCGGAATTGGCGCAGGCGCTGGCAGGCCGCAAGGGCGGCCAGCGCGCAGACCATCCGATCGTCGAGCGCCAGGCCGGGGCGGCTCCAAATGGCACCGTAGGTGGCCTCGGTGCTGACGGTGCGCAGCAGGTCGGGCGAGCCGTCGGCCGAGCCTTGCAATGTGTCGTCGCCAAACAGGCGACGGCGCATTTCTGCGCCGCGCGCCTTGAGATCGCTGCGTGTGGTCATCTGCGCCTTCCCGTCAATGGAAGGTGCGCCCGGAGTCGATGACGATCGTTTGGCCGGTCATCGTATTGGTCCGGCACATCGTCACCACCTGGTCGGCGCAGTCGTCCTTGTCGGCTGCGACGCCGAGCAGCGCCGCCTTGCGGCCGGTCTCGATCACTTCGGGGCGCAGATTCGCCGTGGCGCGGGTTCCCTCGAGCAGGCCGGGAGCCACGCAATTCACCAGCACCTCGGGTGCCAGCGCCACGGCCATGCACTTGGTGAGATGGATCAGGCCTGCCTTGGAGACGGCGTAGGCGATCGACGAGCCGGTGGGCCCGAGCCCCGCGACCGAGGAGATGTTCACGATGCGGCCGCTGCCCTGCTTCTTCATCACCGGGCCGACCGCCTTGATGCAGAGCATCGGACCGGTGAGGTTGATGTCGATGATCTTTGTCCATTCCTCGTAGGTCAGGCCATCGAGGTCCTTGAAAGGGATCGATTTGTTGTAGGCGGCATCGTTGATGAAGATGTCGAGGCTGCCGAAGCGCTTCACCACGTCGTCGACCAGCTTCTGTACCTGGTCCGCCTTGGTGACGTTGCACTGGAACGCTGCGGCCGAGACCTGGTGCTTGGCGAGCTCGCGCGCCACGCCCTCCGCCTGGTCCTTGCTCGCCGCGTAGACGACAGCGATATGGCAGCCTTCCTTCGCCAGCGCGTGGCAGATGCGCTGCCCCAGCCCGCCATTGCCGCCGGTGACGACGGCGACCTTGCCCTTCAGATCCATGCGTTCCCCCTCGGTATCAGGCTTTGGAATTCGGCCCGGGACGATATCATGGGCCCCGGAAATACAAGGGAGAAACGGCCATGGCCGGAGACGTCGCCGTCGTAACGAACTCGCCCGTCGTCGAGACAGCGTCCGGCCGGGTCGAAGGCCTGACGGTGGGCGGGGTGCATGTCTTCAAGGGTATTCCCTACGGCGCCCCGACCGGGGGCGCGAACCGCTTCCGGCCACCGCGAAAGCCCGAGCCGTGGAGCGGTGTGAAGGAAGCCAAGGCCTATGCCGGCCGCTCGCCGCAGGCCCCGGCGGCACCGCAGCGGCCCGAACTCGCGACCGTGTGGGGCCCGGTCGACACGCTGCCCGTCGGCGAGGATTGCCTGACGCTTCATGTCTGGACGCCCGGCCTCGACAACGCGAGGCGTCCGGTCATGGTCTGGCTGCACGGCGGCGCCTTCTCCTACGGCTCGGCCAACTCGCCGCGCTACGACAGCACCAACCTCGCGGGCCGCAACGACGTGATGGTCGTGGCGGTCAACCACCGGCTCAACATCTTCGGCCATCTCGATCTCTCCGGTGTGGGTGGCGAGCGCTTTGCATCGTCCGGCAATGCAGGACTGCTCGATCTCGTGCTGGCGCTGCAGTGGGTACGGGACCATGCGGCGCGCTTCGGCGGCGATCCCGACAATGTCACGATCTTCGGACAGTCCGGCGGCGGCGGGAAGGTGAGCGCGCTGCTCGCCATGCCGAGCGCGCGCGGCTTGTTTCACAAGGGCATCGTCCAGAGCGGCGCCTCGATTCGCTTCGCCGAGAAGGAGCGGACGACACAGTTGGCTGCTGCAGTGCTGAAGCAGCTCGGCATCGGCGGCGACAGGCTCGACGCTCTGCAGGCGCTGCCGCTCGAGAAACTGTCGGGCGTCGTCGCCTCGGCGCAGGCGACGCTTCCCAAAGGCAAGCTGCCGCTGCTCGACCGCTACAATTTCGGGCCGGTGGTCGACGGCACCGTGCTGCCGGCCCATCCGTTCGATCCGGCTGCGTCCGCGCTCGGCGACGATATTCCCGTTCTGGTCGGCGACACGACCGACGAGGCCGCAATCTTCCTCGCGCCCGACGAGGCGGTGTGGAACCGGGCCGTCACCGAGGACGACCTGAAGAAGCGCATCGCGGCGGTCGCCGGCGACGCGGTCGACGAACTGCTGGCCTACTACAAGCGCCGCGATCCAGGCGATGGCGCCACCGACCGGCTGCTGACGGCGCTCACTGCTTCGAACTTCGGCGTGCGCACGGTGATGCTGGCCGAAGCCAAGGCCGCACGCGGAAAAGCGCCGGTCTGGCACTACGACTTCGCCTGGAGCACGCCGGCCTATGGCGGCCGGCTGAAATCCTGCCACTCCGTCGAAGTGCCGTTCGTGTTCGATACCTTGCATGTGATCGGCGAGCAGCATCGCAAGCCCGGCGCGCAGGCCCTGGCGGCGAAGGTCTCGAAGACCTGGGCTGACTTTGCGCGAACGGGCCGTTGCGAGTGGCCCGCCTACTCCGCACCGAAGCGCGCGACGATGGTGTTCGACGATCAATGCCGGACGATCGACGATCCCGACGGCGAGGTTCGGCCACTGTGGAAGAAGGTGGCAACCGGCAGCTGAGAGGGCGTTCGTTTGCCCGTCAGTTTGGCAAGAGATGAACGGCGCAACGATCGAAAGGCGCGGCCGTTCAATGGCCTGGCAATTCGGGTCGCGCCGAAAGTCGGGAATAGCCAGGACAAGAGCGAGAAACGGAACCTTGTGTCGGCGCCGGTGCGACGGGACAAAAAAATTGCTCGCGAGTCGCTCCTGAAGGATGCTCGGGTCCGCCCACCACCGATGTTTCGTACCGCTCTTCCGGTGTGCCTCTCGAGTCGCTCCCGATTTCGGGAGCGTCGCCGTATCCACCTGTCGTGATGCGAGCTGGAGCAGTCTTTCGTGAGAGTCTGCTGAGTCGCTCGCGAATGGCGCAGGAGGCAATCGGCAATTCCTGTCGCGCCGCCGTGAGGTACGATAGAAGTGGGAATCCTTGCGGGACGTCTGTCCTGCACAACGAGAACAGAGGAGCGGGTGATTCGACCTGCCGCAGGGAGTGGAGGAAGGTGTGCCCATGGCCGCGCCAGACTAGGCGCATGCCGTATCGATCCCTATTACGGCGCTTTAGTCGGGCGGCTCCGGCCTTACAGCCCGGCGGGATGAAACCGCCGCAAGGCCAGCCAGCCGAGGAATGCGAACAGCAGCAGCGAGATTGCCTGGGCCGCCATCACGATGGGTTCCGCGCCGGTCGGTGCGAGCCTATGCAGCGGCGGGATCTTCTGGAAGGCCTGGACGATGCCGACCATGAAATTGAGCCACAGCGCGACAATCGCGCTCACGACGTAGACCGCGCGCCATGGGCCGTAGAGATTGCCCATCCACAACGCCCAGCAGGCGGCGGCCAACGCGACCAGCGACACCACGCCTACGATGTGCGGCGGTCCGATTTTCGTGAACGGGAAGAAGAAGCCGGTGACGCTGGTCAGGATGGTGGTCCAGAGGAATATGATGTTCGAGGCGCCGAGCGGACGCATCCGGATCATGCGGCCCAACACATTCAGGCCGGTCAGGATGCCGATCAGGCTGAGGACCGTGTGCAGAACCTTGAACTGGAACAGGGTCATGCCGAGAATCATGCCAGCCTCCGCATCTTGGGCTCTTCCGTTGCCCTCTGCCGGAAGGCCGGCATGACCTGCTCACCGAAGCGGCGCATCGAGGCGATATTGCGTTCGTGGCTCATGGCGCCGAAGCCGGTCTGGCACAGCAGGTGGCGCACGCCGACGTCGCGCAATTCGGCGACCTGCTCGCGCACCCGCTCGGGCGAGCCGTAGAGCGAGCCGAATTTCAGGTTCTCGGTCACTGCGACCTCGTGGCTGACGTTCGGGTCGTTCCAGGCATTGAGGTGCGCGGGATCGACCTTGAAATCGGGCGGATTGTTTTCCTGGCGCATGTGGATCAGGTGCTCGCGCGTCTCGGTCAGCAGCGCCGCCAGTTCGTCCTCGGCCTGCGCATCGCTGTCGGCGACGTAGACGTTGCGCCACAGCGCGCTCTGTTCCATCAGGCGCTTGCGCTTGGCCTCGTCATGGCCGCCCGCAATGAGGCCCTTCTCGTAGATGGCCCAACGCTCCTTGATGCGCGCGACCGGGAGTCGGGCGGTCAAGATCGGTACCCCGAGCTTGCCGCAGGCCTCGAAGGAACCAGGCGAGATCACGCTGCGCCACAGCGG
>CAYZQZ010000003.1:7824-41120 GCA_964480235.1 uncultured Reyranella sp.
GCCAGTCGCACCGGATGGTGAAACGGCATCTGCACCACCGCGAAGCCCAGGCGAATGCGGCTGGTCTTCATCGCCAGCGCCGCCGCGAACATCAGCGAATCGCTGTAAACACTCTCGCCCGTGAAATAATGCTCGGTCAGCCAGACGTCGCTGAAGCCAAGCGTCTCGGCGAAGCAGACCTGTTCGATCTGCTGCTGGATGCGTTCGGCATCCTCGGCCGGCGATGGCGACAGTGCGAGCGTCAGCCAGCCGAACTGCATGTCACCCTTCCCACTCAAGTCCCCCGCGTTGGCGCTACATTAACATCGTTTGGTGAGGCATTGCCACGAATTGATCACGGGCAGTTGAACATACTGGCGTCGGCTGTCGGATACCGACGACACGTATCCGAAACGCGCGAAACGACCGCGCTACATTTGACACCGAAGCGCTACAGACGAAACGGAAGGGATACGATCAAGACGCGGCAGCATCTGGACTTGAATGTGGGTTCAGCGCTTTATGCAACCGGGGATTGGGAAGTCCCCGCACGACTTGGGATTTGGGGAAGAGAAAATGCCAGCGCCTGCAAGGGCGGAGCTGCAACACGCTCTGTCGGACCTTCGGCTCGCCGCCGAGGCCTTGAAGACCTATGACGTCGCCGCCGCGGAACGGCTGGGCATCGCTATTGCCAGGCACATGGCCGCGGTGAAGGCTGTCGGCGATCTCACTGGCGAGGCTGCGTCACTGCACGCCCGCGTCGTCAGCCACATGGAGGCGATCGTCGGGTGTCTCGATCGGGTGAAGAAGTACCCTTCGATGATGGCCGGGCGTGCCGACCTGCTGGACAAGTCCGCGGGCCTCGCGAAGATGAGCCGGCTCCTGCTGGCCAAGTTCGCACCGCCCCCGTCGCGATGAGCGACGACCGTAGTACGCCGCGCTAAGCGACGATCGCAAGTCTTCGCAGTGGGCGACGAACGATAATCAGCGGCGCGCACGCGGCAGGCGAATCAGGATGCTCAGGCCGCCGTTCGGACGGTTTGCTGCCGACACTGTGCCGCTCAGCGCCTCGACATTTTGGCGCACGATCCACAGGCCGAGGCCGGCATGACTGCCTGGAGCCCCGGTCGCTGCTTCGCCCTCGCGAGGGCGGGTCGAGTAGTAGCGTTCGAATACGCGCCCTATGCGATCGGGGGCGATGCCCGGTCCTTCGTCCTCGACCTGGAGCTCGACCTGGGTCGCGGTCTGGCTGAGCGTGACCGTGATGGTGCCGCCGCGCGGACTGAAGCTGGTGGCGTTCTCGAGCACGTTCTGCAGTACCGTCTCCAGCATGCCGCGCCCGGCACGCACCCGCGCGGTCTCGTCGAGCCGGCGCACCATCCGGATGTCGCGGCCGGCCCAGATCTCTCGAAAGTGCAATGCCACCTCGCCGACCACCAGGGCCAGGCCGACCGGCACCCGGGGAGCCTCGATCAGGTCGGCGGTGCTGCGGTCGAAATTCTGTGCCTGCGTCACCAGGCCGAGCAGCCGCGCCAGCGAGGAATCGATGATGGCGAGCGCCCGCTGTGCGCGGGCGTCGTCCGCCGGCATCGCGCGGCGCACCGGCGCCAGCGATGACTGGATGGCCGCGATCGGCGTCTTGAAGGAGTGTGCGTTGTCTTCGGCCGACTGGCGGATCTGATCGCTCAGCCGCTTGAGGTCGTGCACCAGCTTGTCGAAGTCGCGCGCGACGCTCGCCAGCTCCGGCACGGTGTTGCGCTGGGAGAAGGCGTTGTCCCCGATGCGGCCCTCGCCGATCTCGGCCGCTACCGCGCGAAAGCGGCGCAGACTGTAGCGGATGCTGAGTGCCGCCAGCAGGGCGAGCAGCGCGAGGCCGAGATAGATTGCGGCCGCAAGGGTGACCTCGCGCGTCTGCCAGTAGCGCCGGCCGATCGAGGTGTTGAGGAACTCGGATGTAGTGTGCGTCGAGGTCAGCACCCAGCACCCGGCCGGGCTCTTGATCGGAATCAGCGAAGTCAGAAGCTCGACCGAGCCGTCGTTCTGGTGGTAGCGGATCTCGTCGGTGCTCTCGACGATGCAGGTCTTGGACAGTCGTTCGAGCACGCCGCGCTGGGCGAGTTGGTCGAGCTCGGGCGCCACCGCGGACGCCTGGATCGGCGGCGCCGAGGCCACGAAATAGAACGGTCCGCCGGCCGCCGGCTGCAGCATCAGTCGCAGCACCGTGCCGTCGATGGCGAACTTGGCGAGTTCGGCGTTCAGCTGGTCGCTGCCGGGGGCGTTGGCCTTGTCGAGCGACGGCGCCAGCGCGTGCCCGATCATCCTGCTGCGATCCTGGACGGCGCGGGTTACCAGCTCGCGCATCTGACGGTCGGCACTCTCGAACTGGCCGTAGAGCACGATCGGCAGCGCGGCGAAGATCGCGACCAGCCCGACCAGCTTGAGTGTGAGCGAGGCGCCGACCCGGTGCATGATGATACGCCAGTCGATGGCGCGCCGCTCGACGGGCTTGCCGGCGGGGCCGTCAGGCGCCCCAGCCTCAAGCCGAGCGGGGCTCTGCGGGCTTTCCCCAGCGGTATCCGAAGGAGGGGTAATTCTCGATTTCGGCGAACACGGGGTCGATGTCCCGGAACTTGCTTCGGATGCGCTTGATCGATGAACGGACGTTTGTTCGATAGCCATGCTCGCCGCTCCCCGCGATGAAGCCCTCGTGGTGCATGCAGTCGTAGACCGCGCGATAGGTCACGTGGTTGCCGACGTTGGACGCCAGCAGGTGGACGATATTGAACTCGGTCAGGGTCAGGTTGACGTCCTTGTCGTTCCAGAAGGCACGGCTGATCCTGGGTTTCAGCATCAGGCGGCCGCAATGTACGGCGTCTTCGATCTCGGCCTCGTCGGCCGGTCGTTTGGAAGGCCCGATCAGCAGGCGAATGCGCCGCGCCAGGATCGGCACGCCACGCGCCTTGTCCACGAAGTCGAGTGCGCCGCGGTCGAACGCCAGGTTCTCATGCGCCGGACTCGACTGACCGGTGAGGAAGATCACCGGCAGGTGAATGCCCTGGCGGCGCAAACGCGGCAGCAGGTCGATGCCGTCGAGGTCGGGCAGGCCCCAGTCGAGCACGATGACATGCGCTTCCGCGCCCCGTGCGAGTGCCTCCATGAGGGCGCCGGAGTTCGAGTAGCTCTCGACGGTGAAGCCGAGATCGCCGAGCTCGCCGGCGACGGCTTCGCGATAGTCGTCGTCGTCATCGACGAACAGAAGCCGGATGCCTTCGCCGATGGTGGCGTCGGCCGCCTGATCAGCGCTCGACATGTGCACGGTTGCGGAGCTGGGCCAGGCAAGCGCGCTTTCCTTGGTCGCTGTTGTCATCGCTCTTCACCTCGTACGCAAGAGTTGCGAATTGGCGCGTCTGGACGTCGGGATAGAGCCTGACGTCGAGAGTGCAATTGCCGTCGCGGTAGTGCCAGACCTTGCCGGGCGGCACCTCGTCGATCCCGGCCGGCGTCCCGAACAGCGCGCGGATCTCACCTTCATTGCGGCCCACCAGGTTGGGCGGGGGCTCGTCCGCTGTAGTCGTGGTCGATGCGGGCGCGACCGCGACCTGCGGGGCGGGCATCGTCGCGGCCTTCGACGGCACAGGTCGTGCCGCTGCCGCCGCCGGCCGCGCCGGTGCCGGCGTGGTCTTGGACGTGGTGAGGCGCCCCAAATCGCCGCGGGCGCCGTTCATCGCATCGCAGCCGGGCAGCAGCACCATGAGGAGCAGCGGGCCGGCCAGGGCCGAGGTTCGTGGCCAAGAAATGTTCCCCGTCATCGTTTCGAGGATTCGCGCAAAGTGTGTCCAAATCTTGCCGAGGCATGGGGAACCGGCAATGAACGAAGGGGGTAACTGGGGCACGATCACAGGAAAGTCACAGGCTTTGGCCGCGCGCGCCATCGTTTCCGGTCGGTCGGCCGGAAAGCTGCAATCCCATTGCCAGAATGTTGGTTTCAAAAGCGGCCGTCTGCCGCCTCGCCGGCGCGTCAGCTGGCGATCTTCAATCGGGTCGCCGCAGGAGTTCGGCCTCGGGTACGCCTGCCTCGTAGTCGGCGCACATCTTTTCGGCATCGAACAGCACGCCGATCGGATTCTTGGCGAAGGGCTGGGTGTGGAAGTAGTCCGCGGCCCCTGCCTTGTCGAAGGCATCGACCTGAAGTTCGACCTGATTGCCGTCGGGGTCCTTGTAGTACATCGACACGGTTGGCCCGTGATTGATGGTCCGTACCGGGACGATCCCGTCGGCCTTCAGCCGGCGGTAAGTACCGAGGAGCTGGCCAAGATTTCCCAGTGTGTAGGCGACGTGCGCCAGACCCCAGGCCTTGTCCGACGGCTTTTCCAGCGCCGGCATCTGGACGAAGGCTACCCGATGATGCTCTTCGTCGTAGGTAATGAACGAGATGTAGTCGTTCTCGAAAACCTTCCGGGCATTCAGCACCTTCATGTACCAGTCGCAGAGCGGGCCGCGATTGGCCGAGCGCAGCACGAAGTGCGCGAACATCTGCGGCGAAACCGGCTCGATGCTGAGCATACGGCGCTGCTTGTCAGCATGAGAATCCATGAGCGCCTCCTCGGAGAGCACGTCCCGCCCGATCGGGTGGGAGGTCATGCTCTCGAATCAATACCGCTTAGTGGGCGTTCTTCGGCTCTCCGACCTGGCGCGGCAGGAGGGCCGTCAGCAGCCCCAAGCATAGCAGGAACGGCGTTGCCTGATAGACCGTCTCGATGCTGGTCATGTCGGCGAGCTTGCCCAGCGCGGCGGCGCCGAGACCGCCAAGACCGAACGAGAAGCCGAAGAACATGCCCGCGACCAGCCCGACCCGACCAGGCAGCAGCTCCTGCGCATAGACCAGAATCGCGGGGAAGGCCGAGGCCATCATCATCGCGACGCCGACCGCGAGGATTGCCGTCCAGAACAGGTTGGCGTGCGGCAACAGCAGCGCCAGCGGCAAAGGACCCAGGATCGAGAACCACATCACCGGGATGCGGCCGACCTTGTCCCCGACCCAGCCGCCGCCCAGCGTGCCGAGCACGATGCCGATCAGGAACGCCACGAGATAGAGCTGTGCGGTCTCCACCGGCAGATGGAAGCGGTCCATCAGATAGAACGTGTAATAGGAGCCGAGGCTTGCCTGATAGACGTTCTTGGAGAAGAGCAGCGTCACCAGGATCACGACAGTGAAGAGCACGCGGTTCTTCGACAGGCCGTGTGTCGCAACCATGCTGGGGCCGGCCTTCTTCGCAGCCGGGCGCGCGATAGTGGCCAGCCGCCGACTGTACCAGCCGCCGACCTGGAACAGCACCGTCATGGCGACCAGCGCCGCGGCCGAGAACCAGCCGATGCTGGTCTGGCCGCGCTGGACCACGATGAAGGCCGCAAGCAGCGGGCCCGAGGCCTGACCGAGATTGCCGCCGACCTGGAACAGCGACTGCGCGAGGCCGTAGCGTCCGCCCGCCGCCATGCGCGCGACGCGCGAGGCTTCCGGGTGGAAGACCGAGGAGCCCATGCCGATCAGCGCCGCCGCGATCAGGATCACCTCGTATGACGTGGCCTGGCTCATGAGCAGCAGGCCGGTCAGTGTGAATCCCATGCCGACGACCAGCGAGTAGGGCTTGGGCTTCTTGTCGGTGTACATGCCGACGACCGGCTGCAGCATCGACGCGGTGAACTGGAAGGCCAGCGTGATGATGCCGATCTGGGCGAAGCTGAGATCGTAGTTCTGCTTCAGGATCGGATAGAGCGCCGGCACGAGCGACTGCATCATGTCGTTCAGCAGGTGGCAGAAGCTGAGCGACAGGATGACCGCGAAGGTCGTGTTGTTGGCGGAGGCCTGGCTGGAAGAGGGGCTGGGCGCGACTGCAGCGGTTGGGGCCGCCATCGTGTTGTCGGTCATGACTTCTTTATACGGCGGAACGGCCGCCCGCGCCCCTTGCGCTGCTGCATGCCTCCTGCGACTGAAGGGAAAACCTCACACTGTGTGTCGCTTTGGCAGACCCGCAGCTAGAGCCCGTCGCGGAAGGGGACGCCGACGGAAATCGTCACCATGCATTCGAATGTCACCTGCGGCCCGGCGAAGCGGAAGCATTGTAAGGATTCCGCCGAACGTGTCTCCATGCCGGTCGCACTGTCCTTCTTGGCCACAGCGCCCATCGCCTCGAAGAGCGCGGCCGCAGGTTCGCCGCGGCAACGTACCGACAGGCTGCTCTGACCAGGGCCCGGCTTGGCAAGCGGCAGGAGTTCAGTCTCGACTGCCAGTGCATTGCTCATACAGGTGCGGAACGATTTCCAGAGCTCGCCAGCGTGAGCCGGAGCGGCAGGAGCGAACGTCGCGGCCAGCGCCGCGGCGACGATTGTCCTGTTCACGAGGCGCCTACGCGACGACAGGCCGGGCGCGCTGGTTGTAGAGGAGCTTGGCGCGGCGGGCCTGCTCTTCCGGCGGCAGCTTGGTGACGTCGTTCTGGAGGTCGGAGCCGACCGCCATGCCCTTCTGCACCGCCGGGCGTGCGGCGAGCTCTTCCTGCCACCGCTTGAAGTAGGGGAACTCCTCGATGTCCTGGCCCTGGAACTTCCAGTTGATGGTCCACGGATAGCAGATCATGTCGGCGATCGTGTACTGATCGCCTGCGAGGTACTTGTGCTTGTAGAGCCGGTTGTTGAGCACGCCGTAGAGGCGGTTCACCTCGTCGGTGAAGCGCCTGATGGCATAGGTCTGGTCGCCTTCCTTGGCCTGGTCGCCTTCCTTGGCCTGGTCGACGCGGCGGAAGTGGCCACATTCGCCGCTCTTGGGGCCCTGGTTGGCCATCTGCCAGATCAGCCACTCGTTCACTTCGTGCTTGGCGCGCAGGTCCTGCGGATAGAATTTCCCGGCCTTCTCGGCGATGTACATCATGATCGCACCCGACTCGAAGACGACGAGCGGCTTGCCACCGTCCTTTGGCGCGTTGTCGACCATCACCGGCATGCGGTGATTGGGATTCATCTCGAGGAACTCTTTGCTGAACTGATCGCCGCGCCCGATATTCACGGGTACGATCCTGTACGGCATGCCGCATTCTTCGAGCAGGATCGTGATCTTCTTGCCGTTGGGCGTCGGCCAGTAGTGCAGATCGATCATGGGTTTCTCCTCCGGGTTGCCCGGAGCTTATCGGGCGGGACGGGATGGACACGAGAGAAAAGGTAATCGGCCAAATGATCGGCCAGTCGGTTCGTCGACTCGAGGACGCGCGATTCCTGCTGGGACAGGGTCGGTTCGTGGCCGACATCGATGTGAACGGCCAGCTCTGGGGGCACGTGCTGCGTTCGCCGCATGCCCATGCCGTCATCCGGGGCATCGATGCCGGAGCGGCGTCGGTGCTCCCGGGGGTGCATGGCGTGTTCACGGCGGCCGATCTTGCCGCCGACGGGCTCGGGCTGATGCCCTGCACCGCGGCGGTGAAGCCGATGATCGTGCCGCCGCGCACCGCGCTCGCCACGGGCCGCGTCCGCCATGTCGGCGATCCGGTGGCGTTCGTCGTGGCCGATAGTCCGGAGATTGCGCGCGATGCCGCCGAGCTGGTCGAGATCGACTACGAGCCGCTGCCGGCGGTAGTCGGCGGCCGGGCCGCGCTGGCTCCAGGCGCGCCTGCGATCTGGGACGACGTGCCGGGCAATCTCGCCTTCCATCATCAGCGCGGCGATCATGCCGCCGTTGCCGAGGCGATGAAGAAGGCAGCGCACATTGTCGAGGTAGCGCCGATCAACAACCGCGTCATCGTGGTCCCGGTCGAGCCGCGCGCCGGCATCGGCAGCTATGACGCCGCCACCGGATCGATGGAGCTGCTGCTCACCGGGCAGGGTCTGCATGGTATCAAGAGGCAGCTTGCCGAGTTCATCTTCAAGATTCCGCCGGAGCGCCTCCATCTGTGGGCACCCGATGTCGGCGGCGGCTTCGGCATGAAGAACTTCCTCTATCCCGAATGGATCCTGCTGCTCTGGGCGGCGCGGAAGCTCGGTCGACCGGTGAAATGGGTTGCCGAGCGCGCCGAGGAAATGGTTGCCGGATGCCAGGGGCGCGATATTGCCGCGACTGCGCGTCTCGGGCTCGACGCCGATGGCAGGTTCCTTGCACTGGACATCGCCATGGTGGCCGACCTCGGCGCGTATCTTTCCCAGAATGGACCGGGCTCGTCCGTTGTTGCCGCTTCGACTGCCCATGGCGGCGTCTACGATATTCCGGCGATCGCCGCCGACATTCGCGGCGCGCTGACCAACCAGACGCCGGTCGATGCCTATCGCGGCGCCGGCAAGCCCGAGGCCAACTACATCGTCGAGACCGCGATCGACGCGGCGGCGCGCAAGCTCGGCCGCGACCCGTCAGAGCTCAGGCGGCAGAACCTGATCAAGTCGTTCCCGCACAAGACCGCGATGGGACTGACGATCGACTCGGGTGGTTTCGTCGAGAATCTCGATGCCGCCGTGAAGCGTGGCGAGGCGAAGAGCTTCGAGTCACGCCGAGCCGAAGCGAGGTCCCGCGGCAAGCTGCGTGGCATCGGCGTCGCTTGCTTCCTCGAAACCTCGCGCGGTGCACCCAACGAAGGCGCGGAGGTGCAGTTCGAGACAGGAGGCAAGGTCATGATCTCGACCGGCACAGAATCGAACGGACAAGGCCACGAGACCTCGTTCACCCAGATTGCCGCCGACCGGCTCGGCCTGCCGATGGAGTGCTTCCGCTTTGTGCAGGCGGACACGCGCCATGTGAAGGCGGGATCTGGCCATGGCGGCGCACGCTCGATGCATATGGCGGGGGCTGCCCTCGTGAAGGCGATCGATGAAGCGCTGGCCCGGGCGAAGAAGGCTGCTGCCGAACTGCTGCAGGCACAGGAGAGCGAGATCGATTTCGCCGCCGGGCGCTTCTCGGTGCGCGGGACCGGAAGAGGCATCGACCTGACGCAGATCGCGGCGGAGCGGGGACCCGCGCTCGGCGGCCACGTCATGAACATCACCGACGTCTTTACCTTTCCGAGCGGCTGCCACGTCGCCGAGGTCGAGATCGATCCCGACACTGGCACGACCGATCTGGTGCGCTACACGGCAGTCGACGATTACGGGCGACTGATCAATCCGCTGCTGACCGAAGGCCAGGTGGTGGGTGGCGTGGTGCAGGGCATCGGCCAGGCCATGCTGGAGCACACTGTATTCGACCCTCGATCGGGTCAGCTCTTGAGCGGCTCGCTGATGGACTACGCCTTGCCGCGGGCCGACGACCTGCCGATGTTCGACGTGTCCCTGGTCGAGCGTCCGACCAAGGCCAACCCGCTGGGCGTCAAGGGATCGGGCCAGGCAGGCGCCATCGCGGCGCCCCAGACGATCATGGCTGCGGTGCGCGACGCGCTGTCGTCGGCCGGCGTGAGCGAAATCGACATGCCGGCGACGCCCGAGCGCGTGTGGCAGGCATTGAAGGCAGGCCGAACCAGTTGACCCAACAGCGCGCGCTGCCCGGCCAGCGTATTTTGGCCGGTATCCTGTTCATGTGCGGCGCTGGCCTTCTGTTTCCGGTGATGAGCGGTTTCGCCAAGTTCCTGGGCGAGGACGGCTACAACACCCTGCAGATTTCGTGGGCGCGCGCCTTCGGCCACCTTGTGTTCATGTCGATCTTCTTCCTCCCGAAGTTCGGCCTCGGCATGCTGCGTACCCGCCGCTTTGGCACGCAGTTCACGCGCTCGCTGATGCTGTTTACCTCGAACGCCGCTAGCTTCCTGGCCATCACCTACATCCCGCTCGGCAAGGCTGCGTCGATCACCATGATGGCGCCGTTCTTCGTGCTGCCTCTTGCCTGGTTGGCGCTCGGCGAGCGCACCACCGTCGACCGCCTGATCGCGACGGCGATCGGCTTCGCGGGCGTGCTGCTGGTAATCCGGCCGGGAACGGAGCTGTTTCACTGGGCCTCGCTGCTCTCTCTGCTGAGCGGCGCCTGCTATGCGGTCTATCAGGTGCTGACGCGGCGGATCGCCGGCTT
Organism: uncultured Reyranella sp.; assembly: GCA_964480235.1. Classification (GTDB taxonomy): domain Bacteria; phylum Pseudomonadota; class Alphaproteobacteria; order Reyranellales; family Reyranellaceae; genus Reyranella. The sequence goes on from CAYZQZ010000003.1 coordinate 17,831, forward strand.
CGATTCCCCGGAGACCTCGACTTTCTACAGTTCGATCGTGGGCGGCATCGGCATGTTCGTGGTGCTGCCCTTCATCTGGAAGACACCCGAGACCTGGCGCGATATCACCTTCTTCTGCAGTCTCGGCGTGATCGGCGCGATGGGCCACTATCTCGTCACACAGGCCCTGACCTATGCACCGGCCAACATCGTGGCTCCGTTCCAGTACATGCAGCTCCTGGGCTCGGTCGTGGTCGGCTATCTCTTCTTCGGTGACTTCCCGGATGTGCTGGGCTGGATCGGCGCCGCGATCATTGTTGCAGGCGGCCTCTATATCGGCTGGTCGCAGACAAGGCCGGTCCCGCCAAAGGCGGGCTGACGCAATCCGGCCGACCTGCGCGCGTCTCGCATCCCGATATGCCGATGGCCCCGGAGCGCGTGTGGCGCTCGCTTAGAGGTGCGCGTCTTGCTTAATTGAGGGCGATGGTCCTCGATCGCCGTGTCCTCTTCGGCATCCTGTTCATTTGCGGCGCCGGCATCCTGTTCCCCGTGATGAACGGCTTCGCCAAGTTCCTGGGCAACGACTACAACTCGATCCAGGTGTCGTGGGCGCGCGCCTTCGGCCACATCGTCTTCATGCTGGCGACCTTCGTGCCGCGCTACGGCCTCGGCATGCTGCGCACCCGGCGGCCGTTCTTCCAGATTGGCCGCTCCGCGCTGCTGTCCCTGTCGAACCTCAGCTTCTTCTTCGCCATCGTCTTCATTCCGATCGCGGAGGCGGCCTGTATCAGCCTGACCGCGCCGCTGGTCGTGGCGCTGCTCGCCTGGCCGATGCTTGGCGAGCGCACGACCGTGGGCCGCCTTGTCGCGCTTGGCATCGGCTTCCTCGGCGTGATCGTGGTGATCCGGCCGGGTACCGAGCTGTTCCACTGGGCGACCCTCGGCGTCGTTGTGAGCGCGACCTGCTACGCGCTCTACCAGGTCATGACACGCATGATCGCGACCATCGACACACCCGAGACCTCGGCCATCTATTCCTCGATCTTCGGCAGCTTCGGCCTTCTGCTCGTGATGCCCTTCGTGTGGAAGACGCCGGAGACGCTGCGCGACATCGCCCTGTTCTGCAGCCTCGGCGTGCTGGGCGCGATGGGCCACTATTTCGTGGCGCGTGCTCTCCAGCTTGCGCCGGCCAATGTCGTGACGCCGTTCCAGTATTTTCAACTGATTGGCTCGGTGGTCGTGGGCTACTTCTTTTTCGGCAACTTCCCGGACGTGTTGACCTGGATCGGCGCCGCGATCATCGTCGGCGCCGGCCTCTATATCGGCTGGTCGCAGACGCGGTCGGTGCCGAAAACGTCGTAGCTCGCGAGTTTCAGGTCGCACTGCCCGGGCACGGTCATTGTTGCGGGCGGACTGTACATAGGCTGGTCGCAGACCGTCCGTAGAACGTGATGGGCGGGGAGGCGGCTTCAGCGTAGGCTTTCGCCATGAGCGAAGCCGAATCCCTGTTCGCGATCCTGCGGCAGTCGGCGGATGCCGAGGCTGTGACCGCCATCGAGCGGCTGGTGCGCGAGGCGCCCGACCCCGATCTCTGCCGCATCAACGTGCTGGCCTTTGCCAAGAAGTACGGCCTGCCGGAAGATCGCGCCATTGGCGCTTTCCTGCATGCCGCCCGGGTCGGGCTGTTCGAGATGTCGTGGAACGTACTGTGCCCGGGCTGCGGCGGCGTGCTCGACACCAACGCCTCGCTGAAGAGCGTGCGCGGCCACGAGTATAATTGCGCCCTGTGCGCGGCGGGCTACGAGCCGACGCTCGACGAGATGGTCGAGGTGACCTTGACCGTGACGCCGCGGGTGCGGCGGATCGCGGCACACGCGCCGGATCATCTCACCTTCAAGGAGTACAATCGCCAGCTTTTCTTCGGCTCGGGACTCGACCTGCCGCCTGACTATGGCGACCTGATGGACCGCATCAGCCTCGAGGCTGTCGAACTGCCGGCGGGCGAGAAGGCTCTGGTGTCGCTCCAGCTGCCAGCCGAATTCATCATCGTCTTCGAGCCAGTGACGCACGCCGCCCACTTCATCGACGTCAAGGGCGAGCCGACAACGGAGCGGCGCAATCTGTCAGTGGTGTTCAACAACGTCGCCGCACCGACCGGCACCACCGAGATGCGGCCGGGGCCGTTGCGCATACAATTCGACAACCGCACCGACAGGCGCGTGTTGCCGGGCGTCTGGGTGGCAGGCGACGATCTGCATGGCGTGATGGCGCGCCGCCGCGCGTTCCTCACCGCGAAGCGGCTGCTGACCAATCAGACCTTTCGGGATTTCTATCACACCGACACGCTCGACATCGATCAGCGACTTAAAATCACCAGCCTTACCTTCCTGTTCACCGACTTGAAGGGGTCGACCGAACTCTACGAGAGAGTAGGCGATCTCGTTGCCTTCGATCTCGTGCAGGGCCACTTCAAGGTGCTGCACGAGATCGTCGCGGCAGAAGCGGGTGCGGTGGTCAAGACGATCGGTGACGCGGTGATGGCGACGTTCCCGACACCGGATCGCGCCATGGCGGCGGCGCTGCGCATGCGCGATGCCATGGCGGAACTCAACCGCAGTCGCGGCAATGAGGATCTCCTGCTCAAGATCGGTATCCATGAGGGGCCGTGCCTGGCGGTGAGTCTCAACGAACGGCAGGACTATTTCGGGCAAACAGTGAACATTGCCTCGCGCGTCCAGGGACTGGCAGCGACGCGCTCGATCCTGACGACCGCGCCGGTCGTGCATCACCCGGAAACCGCAGCGATCCTGGAGGCCGGGGGGCTGAAGCCCGTGCCCCAGCGGCGTGCGGTGCGCGGTCTCTCGGAGGAGATGGCGATCTACGAGATCCCGTAACGCGATCTCTAGCCCACTGTCACCGGCGAGAAGTCCACGTACCAGCTCTTGGGGTGCACGTAGCCCTTCACCTTGCTGGAAATCGCGTTCGGCCACACGTCGTGTACCACCCAGACGAACACCGCATCGTCGACCATCTTGGTGTTGATCTTCGCCAACACCTTGTCGAGTTCCTTCGGGTCGGCGGTGCTGCGCGCTTCCTTGGCCAGCGCGTCGAAGACGGGATCATTGATGTAGCCCCAGTTCGACCCCTTGGGCGGCACCTGCTGACTGTCGATGAAGCGCATGAAGGCGTTGTGCGGATCCATCGTGTTCCAGCTGACATTGATAGCGGCGAACGGTGCTGCCTCGGGGGCCTTGGCGCCCTGACGCATGAAGTTCAGCAGCGCGTTCCAGTCCATCACCTGGAACTCGACGTCGACGCCGACCTCGGCCCATTGCTGCTGGATCGCCTCGTTCATGATCAGGGGGTACATCTGCCCCGAACCGGAAGGCGAGATCGCGATCTTGAACTTGAGCTTCTTCGCCGGTCCGTAGCCCGCTTCGGCCAGCAGCTTCTTGGCCTCCGCGGGGTCGTACTTGATCTTGAAGGAAGGGGTGCCGAACCACGGATGATCCGCCGGCACGCAGCCGACGGCCGGCGCAGCCAATCCGTTCAGCACCTTCACGATGGCGTCACGGTCGATCGCGAGGTTCAAAGCCTTGCGCACGCGAATATCGGAGGTCGGCGCGCCGGGCAGCATCGAGAGCGTGTAGGGCCACATGTGCGGGATGGCGTTCGTCTCGATCCTGCAGCCGCCGGCGCGCAGCTTGGCCAACGAATCCGGGGCGGGCGCTTCGATCCAGTCGACCTGACCCGAAAGCAACGCGGCCGTGCGCGTGGACACGTCTGGGATCGGCAGCAGCACCATGGTTTGCGACTTCGGAATGCGATCCTTGTTCCAGTAGTCCGCGTTGCGCTCGAGTTCGGCGCGCTCGCGCGGTTTCCAGGCCTTCATTTTCCATGGACCGGTGCCGGACGGCGCCTTGCGGTAGGCCTGCCAGTCCTTGCCGACCTTTTCGAAATTGTCGGCGCTGGCGATCGGGAAGCGGTTGAGCAGCGAGGGCATCACCGTGTCGACGCCGTTGGTCTGCAGTTCGACCTTGTAGTCGTCGATTTTGCGGTAGGAGACGATCGGCCAAAGGGCGGCGATCAGCACCGAGCGGCCGAGCCGGTCGAAGGCCGCGGACTTGTCGTTGAGCGCGCGGTCCATGCTGAAGATGACGTCGTCCGCAGTGAACGGTGCACCATGATGGAACTTCACGCCCTGGCGCAACTCGAAGATCCATTTCGTGGGATCGGACGTGTCCTGGTACCACTTGGTGGCAAGGCCAGGGACCAGCTTGGCCGGCTCCGTCGCAGAGGATAGATCCCACGCGACAAGTGGATCGTAGAGCGTGTAGCCCATGAAACGGATGCCTTCGGTGCCCTGGTCGGGTGCGCCGTCGGTCACCGGAATGTCGGCCAGGGTCATGGCGATGCGCAGGGTGGAGCCGGCCTGTGCCTTGGCCTGGGGAACGAGCGACGGCGCCAAGGGAAGGGCAGCGCCGGTGAGCAGAGCGGAACGGCGGGTGATCATGCGGGGCCTCCGGGTTCCGAATGACGAAGCAGGATTTGAGCCATCCTGTTGCGATGAAGGTGAGGAGAGCCCGGTAGACGCGGCACATTTCTTGCTGCTTAGCTCCCACTCATGTCAGCGCCGAACACGCTCACCGCCACCGAAATCGCACGACGGATCGATGGCGGCACGCTCACGGCCGAAGCCGTGATCCGTGCCCATCTCGAACGCATCGACAAGCGCGACGCCGACGTACTGGCCTGGTCGCATCTGGCCCGCGAGTCTGCCTTGGAATGCGCCAAAGTGCTCGATCGCGGACCGCGCAAGGGGATGCTTCACGGCGTACCGATGGGCGTGAAGGACATCATCGACAGTCACGACCAGCCGACTTCCTACGGCTCGCCGATCTACAAGGAGCACCAGCCGCTGGCCGATGCCGCGACGGTGGCGCTGGCGCGAGGCGCGGGGGCCATCCTGCTCGGCAAGACGGTGACGACGGAGTTCGCCAACCGGCATCCCGGCCCGACCCGCAACCCGCACAATCCAGCTCACACGCCCGGAGGTTCCTCTTCGGGCTCGGCGGCGGCCGTCGCCGATTTTCAGGTAACCCTGGCGACCGGCACGCAGACCGGCGGCTCGGTTATTCGTCCCGCCGCCTTCTGCGGCGTATTCGGTTACAAGCCGACCTACAATCACTTCCCGCCGGCCGGCATGAAGGCCAACACCGAGTGGCTCGATACGATCGGTGCCTACGCCCGGTCGCTCGACGACATCGCGTTGTTCCGCGCCGCTCTGGCGGGCATTCCCCATCGCCCCATCGGCAAGCTCGAGCGCGCGCCTCGCATTGCCGTCTGCTTCACGCCGCACAAGGACGAGATGCAGCCCGAAGGCATCGCCGCGATCGAGCAGGCGGCGGCGGCGTTGACCAAGGGCGGCGCGACGATTGTCGAGTTCGCCATGCCGCCCGAGATGTTCGACATGCGCGAGGGCCAGAAGACTCTCAGCGCCTTCGACGGCCCCCGCGCGGCCGCCGACGAAGCCCGCCGCTTCTACGGGCTCCTCTCGAAGAGCTTCCAGGAAGACAAGATCGGCGCCGGCAACAAGCTCGATTATGCGGGCTGGGTTGCGGCCAGAAAGCTCGGCGAACGCGCTCGCGCCGTCATGGATGGCAGTTTCGGCGACATCGACGCCATCCTGACCGCGCCCGCACCGGGCGAGGCGCCGGCAGGGTTGGAGCGCACCGGCAACGCTACCTTCAATTTGCTGTGGACCTATCTTTGGATGCCGTGCGTGACACTGCCGTTCAACCGCGGGCCGAAGGGCCTGCCGGTTGGCATCCAGTTGGTCGGCCGCCAACACGAGGATGCGCGTCTGCTCGATGTTGCTGGCTGGGTGCAGGGGGCTCTGACATGAAGCCTCTCAGCGCGACCGAAGCGGTCAAGGCGATCGAGGCCGGCACGCTCACTTCGGAGCGACTGGTGCAGGCCTGTCTCGACCGTATCGCCGAGCGCGATCCGGTGGTGAAGGCGTGGGTCCATCTCGATCCCGCACTCGCGCTCAGGCAGGCACGGGCGGCGGACCAGGCCAAGGGCGGCCTGCTGCGCGGCGTGCCGATCGGTGTGAAGGACATCATCGACACGCACGACATGCCCACGGGGCACAACTCGCCCATCTTCGAGGGGACGCAGCCGTTCGGCGATGCCGCCTGCGTGGCGCTCTGCCGGACCGCCAATGCGGTTATACTCGGCAAGACGGTGACGACGGAGTTCGCCAACCGCCATCCCGGACCGACCACCAATCCGCACAATTCCGGCCATACGCCCGGGGGCTCCTCGTCGGGCTCGGCCGCTGCGGTCGCCGACGGACAGGTGCCGCTGGCGTTCGGTACGCAGACCGGTGGTTCGGTCATCCGTCCCGCCGCCTACTGCGGGGTGGTGGGCTACAAGCCGACCTTCAACGACTTCAGCCGCACCGGCATCAAGATGCAGTGCCCGTCGCTCGATACACTTGGCCTGATGGCGCGCGACGTGGACGATATTGCGCTGTTCCGCGGCGCCGTGCTGAAGCTGCCGCCAGTACCGATCGATCGCGGCATTTCCGTCCCGCGAATCGGCTTCTGCCGGACGCCCATCTGGAGCGAGGCGAGCGCCGACACCCACGCGATGCTCGAGGCGGCGGCAAAGAAGCTGTCCTCGAAGGGTGCCAGAGTGGTCGACGTGGCGTTTGCGCCCGAATTCAACGACATCCTCGATGACCACGCCGCGATCAGCGGCTTCGAGAGCGTGCGCAACTACGCCGACGAGCGGCTGCGCAATCCGGGCAAGATCAGCAAGGAGCTGACCGAGGTGCTGACACGCGGCGGCGCCGTCACCTTCGATCGCTTCGTTGCTGCCCAGCGCAAGTCGGTTGCCTTCAAGGCGCATGTCGATTCGCTGTTCGAGACCGTCGACGTGCTGATCTGCCCCAGCGCGCCGGGCGAGGCGCCGGCCGGTGTCGAATTCACCGGCGACCCGCGCTTCAACTCGATCTGGACGCTCGCCGGCACGCCCTGCGTGACCCTTCCCTGGGGCACCGGCGCCGAGGGGCTGCCGCTCGGCCTGCAACTGGTCGGTCTGCGTCACGAGGACGACAGGCTTCTTTCGATTTCCGCCTGGGTGAACGCGCATGCCTAAGATCAACGGCCAGCGCCTGCTCGCCGACCTGCGCCGCATCGCGGAGTTCGGCCGCTATGAGACCGGCGTGCACCGCCCGCATCTGTCGCCGCAGGATGTCGAGAGCCGGCACTGGCTGGCCGGGCGCATGAAGGAAGCGGGGCTTGAGCCTACCATCGACGGCATCGGCACCGTGATCGGCCGCAGTACCAAGGCCGGGCCGCGCCTGCTGATGGGCTCGCATTCCGACACCCAGCCGCGCGGCGGCTGGCTCGACGGCGTGATGGGCGTGATCTATGGCCTCGAAGTGGCGCGCGCGCTGGCCGAGGACCCGGCGACCGCGCACCTCGCCGTCGATGTCGCCTCGTGGGCCGACGAAGAAGGGCACTGGGGCCAGATGTTCGGCAGCCGCTCCTTCATCGGCCGCCTGGAGGAGAGCCAGATCGATGCCGCGCGCCACCGTGAGGACGGCACGCCGATGCGCGACGCGCTGAAAGCGGCTGGCCTCGAAGGCAAGAAGCGCGAGGTCATCAAGGACGGGGAGTATCGCTGCTATCTCGAAGCCCATATCGAGCAGGGAGGCGTGCTCGAGGCGAGCGGCAAGAACATCGGCGTCGTCACCGCCATCGTCGGCATCTACCAGTACCGGCTGACCTTCAGTGGCATCCAGAACCATGCCGGCACCACGCCGATGCCGATCCGCAAGGATGCCGGCGTCGCGATGATGTGGCTCTATAACGACGTGATGGCGCAGTTCCCCAAGGTTTCGGGACCGCGCAGTGTGTGGACGGTAGGCAAGATGTCGGTCGAGCCCGGTGCGCCGGCGATCATCCCGGGCAAGGCCGAGATGGTGCTGCAGTTCCGCGACGCCGATCCGGCCATCCTGATCGCTTTCGAGACGCTGCTGCATGAGATCGTGGCGACACACGACAGGGCCGGCCCCTGCAAGGTGGAGTGCGTGAACCTCTCGCGCACCATGCCGGCGCCGATGGAAGAGCGCCTGCTCGACGCGATGGACGAGGCGGCCGAGCGTAACGCACCCGGCAAGCACATGCGCATGCCTTCAGGGGCGGGGCACGACGCGCAGATCCTGGCGCAGAAGGTTCCGGCTGCGATGCTGTTCGTGCCCTCGATCGGCGGCATCTCGCACCATTTCACCGAAAACACCGAAGACGCCGACATCGTGCTGGGCTGCCAGGTCTTCGCCGACGCCGTAGCGAAGATCCTTCAGGGCAACTAGTTGCCGAGGATGTACCGGGCGTAGGCGCCGCGCTTGTCGGGCGGCAGTTTGGCCGGCACCTGGTTGAGCTTGAGCTCGATATCGCAGCTCACGTCGTTGGACAGGCTGCCGAAGCTGTTCAGCTTGTCGAAGTCGGGTTTGGTGAAACCCGCTTCCTGCAGCATCGCGCCCATGGCCTGCAGGTTCGGCACCGCAGGATTGGCGTCCTTGCGGGCGCGGCCGCTGCGGTAGGCCGCTTCCATGGCCGCGATCAACTTCTTGTACAGCTCCTGGCCTTTGGCATCGAGCTTCTCGACATCCTTGATGCCACCCAGCGAGAACTCCCGGCAGGCCGCGGTGTTGGTGGCGCGCAGATGCTGGATCAGCTCCGCGCGGGCGGTCATGGCGGCGAGAAGCGTGGCGTCGTCGGCACGGCGGACCGCCGGAGCGATGAATTCCTGGCGCAGCCCATTGACGATCAGCATCTGGCGCGTCGGGCCCTGGGTCGTGGGATTGGCTGCTTCTTCCGAGATGGCCTCGCGCAGGCGATCGACCACGCTCGATTCGTCGGAGATGACAAGGCCGACCAGCGGGAGGTTGCGCATCTCGGCAAGTGCCAGGGCAGCGGGAGAATAGGTGCGGTTGTACCACCAGGTGCCGCCGGCGATCACGACTGCCAGGCCGGCCAGGACGCCAGCGCCGACCAGGAGGGTACGGAGCCTGATTTCAGGACGCTGTACCGGTGCGCGCTGGCGGCGCCGACGTCGCTCGCCGCCACCTTCGCCATCGCCCTCGTGGTCGAGACCTTCCTCGCCGTGGCGCTCTTCGTCCTGGGAGCGCTCCTCGCTGGAGCGTCGGCGGCGGCGCCTGCGTCGCCGGCCCTCGCTGTAGTCGTCCGATGCCACGTCTTTCCCTCCGGGGCAGGATAGCTTCCCCGTAAATTCTACCCTGCAGCATCACAAGGCTGGCGACAAGGCGCGGAGATAGTTGCAGTAGGTCGCAGTCGTCGCGGCGGGGTTGCCGCAGGCCGCCGGGTCGATCAGCCCTTCAGGGTGTACCTTTCCCTGAAGGCCCGCACCCGGCTCTCGAGGGGCTGCGGGCCATGCGGCACTCGAATCCGCGTCGCAAGGCCCTTGCGGTGGATCTCTTCCGGGATCGCGAAGTCCGGCCGTGAGCGCCTAGGTCGGCTTGTAGCCGATCTCGTCGATGATCGCCTTCCAGCGCGCAAGATCGGTGGTCATGCGCTGGGTGAACTCGGCGGGGGTCGATGTCTCGACATCGAGGCCGAGCTCGGTGAGCTTTTTCTGCGTCTCCGGCAGGATCAGCACCGCCTTAAGCTCCTTGGCCCAGGCGTCGATCATCGGCGCGGGCACCTTGGCTCCGGCGAAAAAGACGTACCAGCCCAGGATCTGCAGCTTCGGATAGCCGAGCTGCGTTGCCGTCGGGATCTCGGGCGCCGAGGTCGTGGGCTTCTGGCCCGACGTGAAGATCACCTTCACCTTGCCGGCGCGGTGGTGCTCGAGGAAGTCGGTGATGCCGCCGCAGCCGGCGGCGATGTGGCCGCCCTGCAGGTCGGCAACCAGCGGCGCGGCGCCGCGATACGGCACCGGCTCGAGCGGGATGCCGATCTCCTTGCCGGCCATGACGCCGAAGAAGTGGGTGAAGGAGCCCAGGGCCGTCGTCCCGAAGCTTTGCCGGGTCGGGTTCTTCTTCAGCCACTCGATGTATTCGGGCAGCGTATTGACGCCGATCGTCGGCGAGACGCAGAAGGCGGTCTGCACCGTGCCGGCCAGCGTGATCGGCTGAATGTCGGTCAGAGGGTCGAACGGCACCGAGGCCATGGTGAGCTTCTGCACGATGGTGGCCGACGGCACGTAGCCGATCGATGTCCCGTCCTGCGGGCCGTTCTTGAGTTCGGCCACGGCGATGGTGCCGGAGGCGCCGGCCTTGTTGTCGATCACGATCGAGCGTCCGGTGCGCTGCTTCAACGGCTCGGCGAGGAAGCGCGCCATCACGTCGGTGCCGCCGCCGGCCGGAAACCCGACCAGGATCTTCAGTGGCTTGTCCGGGAGGGCGGTGTCGGCGCGGCCGATCGCCGGCAGCGCGACGGCGGCGCCCGCCATCGTCATGGACGCACGGCGTCCGATCATCTTGGACATTGTTTCCCCCTTTGCTTGCTCAGCTGACCAGACTCCAGGCGAGCTCGGCCCGCTCGCGCGGCGACCGGCTCATCTTGACGGAGTCGGGGTTCGAAGAATTGCCCTGCAGGCCGCGCACGTAGACGCCCTGGGCGATGGCGGCGAGGCGGTAGAGAGAGAAGGCGACGTAGTAGTTCCAGTGGTCGATCGACTTGCGTCCCGTGCGACGGCAGTAGGCGGCGACGTATTCGTTCTCCGTTGGCAGGCCGAGCCGCGCGAAGTCGACGCTGGCGAAGCCGTGCGGCGGCTCGACGAGATGATAGCCGATGCAGTTGTAGGCGAGATCGGCCAGCGGATGGCCGAGTGTGCTGAGCTCCCAGTCGAGCACCGCCACGATGCGCGGTTCGGTCGGATGCACGATCAGGTTGCCCAGGCGATAGTCGCCATGGACGATCGTGGTCGGGTCCTCGGCCGGAATGTTCTGCGGCAGCCAGGCGGCGAGCTTTTCCATCGCCGGGATTTCTTCGGTCTTGAGTTCGGCGTACTGCTTGCTCCAGCGCGCGACCTGGCGGGCGATGTACTGGCCGGTGCGGCCGTAATCGCCGAGCCCCACTTTCACCGGATCGACCTTGTGCAGGCGGGCGAGCACGTCGTTCATCGAATCGAAGATTGCCGTGCGCTCGGCCGGCGTCTGTCCCGGCATCGATGGATCGACCAGAATGCGCCCCTCGACAGCGTCCATGATGTAGAACATCTGGCCGATCACGCTGTCGTCGCTGCACAGCACCCGCGTGCGCGCCACCGGCACGTCGGTCGCGGCGAGCGCGGAGATGACGCGGAATTCGCGGTCGACTTGGTGCGCCGAAGCCACCAGCTTGCCCGGCGGCTTCTTGCGCAGCACGAAGTCCTGGCGCCTGCCGGTCGCCATCTCGGCCGAAAGAAAGAATGTCGGATTGGAGTGGCCCGAATCGAACTGCCGGACCTCGAGGCCGCCGCGATAGCCTTCGACCTCGGCGCGCAGGTAGCGGTCGAGCGAAGCCTGGTCGAAGCGATGCCGCTCCATGACCGGAACGGTGTTGGCGTAGGTGCGAAGCGCGGCCGTCGACATGCGGCCGTAAGCCTAGAAGCGCCGAGGGGCCGGCGGCAAACCTTGCATCCCGCAGGGAGGAACCCCGCCGGCAGACGCCTCGCAGCGAGGAACGGCTTTCAGCCGTCCCAGACGTTCTGCGGCATCGGCAGCTTGGCGAAGTCGGCATCGACCAGCGGCCGATGATGCGACTGCCCCTCGATCTCCAGCAGCATCATGTACTGGCGCACATGCTGGCCACAATGCCAGGTCGTACGTTCCAGCAATTCATGCAGGCTCTGCGGTCCGTAGTAGGTCTCGAGCGGCTTCTTCGGCGTGCGATCGGACGTTCGCCACCATTCGTTGAAGCGTCCACGGACCTCCGTGCCGTAGGCGGCGAGCTCGCCGGTCGTGGCATCTGCCGAAGGCTCTTCGCGGAACATTGCCTGCAGAAGCGTGGTGCCCCGGTTGGCGCCGATGAAGGCGTCGACCACGCGGAACAGATGGAAAGCGAGGGCGCGATAGCTGCGCGGCCGGCCCGGCACGTGCTTGGCCAGCCGGTCGGCCGGCATCAGCGGGATCAATTCGATCGCCGCGCCCATGTACTTGTCCAGCCGGTCGTGAAGTTCCTGGACCGTGAGTTGCGGGCCGCCATCCTCGTTGAGTCCGAGAAAGTCGATGATCTGCTGAGTGTTCTGGCCGAAGATGAACTTGTCGCCGCGCGCCAGTACCGGAACGGTACGCAGGCCGAGCTTCTGCAGCTCGGCAAAGCCGCCGGCATCCTCAAGAACATTCACAGATACGAAGTCGATCCCACGGACCGATAGAAACTCTTTGAGTCTCAGACAGCTGGTTCAACCCGGCTGCCAGAATACCTTCAGCGGTTCGGCCATTGCATCCTCCAACGCGTGGTCGATGCTACTCCAGCACGCTCTCCCGCCACAATGGATGATGGGCGCAGCGCATGCCGCCGCCGACCCGGATGGGACCGTCAAAAGGCAGGGGAATGACATCCATGCGCCGCTTGCGCAGCTCGTCGATGACGCGCTTGTTGTCGGCGTCGACGATCATGCGGCCTTCCTCGAGGATAAGCCCGTTCGTGGCCAGGCGGGTGGCTTCCTCGACGGAGACCGTGATCGCTTCCCAGTCGCGCAGCGTCTTCGGCAGCCCGTCGATCAGCTTCTCGGGGCAGTAGACAACGAGTCCTGGCTTCACCAGGGCCACGGCGCAATCGAGGTGCAGTACGTTCGACTTAAGCGCCACGGGAATGACCCGGTACTGAGGCCCGAGCAGAGCCTGCAGCCAATCGATGCCGGCCATGTCCGAGGCGCATCCCGACATGCCGACATAGACCTCGCGGCCGTTGAGCAGTGTATCTCCGCCTTCCAGAAACGGACCGTCGACGCAGTTCGGCGAGCCGAGCGGCACGCTCGACCAGCGCGCGCCGTGCCTGGTGACGGCCAGCTGCAGCAGAGGCCGAAGGCCATAGCGCTCGCGCTGGCGGCAGAGCAGCCGCAGGGACGCCTCGATGACATGATTGCCGACGGCGATCATGCCGTCCCGCGGGAACAGCTGCGTTCCGTCGCCGTTCGGCGCGAGAAAGGTCTTGTGGATGCCGGTGAGCCGCTCGGGCCGATGAACGGTGACGCCCTGGCGCGCGACGAACTCGGCGAGCGCGTCGACTTGCCGTTCCATGAGCTTCGCCCATTCCGGTTCGATATCGATCAACCTGCGGCCGACATGCTTGCGGCTGAAAGCGGCCTCGGCCGGCGTCTGCCAACGCATCGAGTCTTCGTGGAATACGACAAAGTCCTCGGCCGGCGAAATGCCGATCACGACCTCGCGTAGCTTTCCCCACTCGTGATGAACGCCTGACATCGGGGCGAGCTTCAGGCCGCCTTGTGGCAGACGATGCAGACCTTATTGCCGTCGGGATCGCGGATATAGGCGCCGTAGTAGTTCGGGTGATAGTGCGTGCGCAGGCCGGGCTTGCCTTCGTCCGTGCCGCCGGCCGCCATGCCGGCGGCGTAGGCGGCATCGACGGCGGCGCGAGAGTCGGCCTCCAGACCGATGGTGATGCCGTTGCCGACCGTGGCGGGCTTCCTGTCGAGCGGCATCACGATCCACAATTGTGGTCGGGCGCCCTTGCCACCGTAGCCGATGCCGGTGGGGAACTCGAGCAGCGGTACGAGGCCAAGCGCCGCGCCGACGCCGCTGTAGAACACCTTGGCCCTGGCGAGGTCGTTGGTGCCGACGGTGAGGTGACTGAACATGGCGACTCCAAGCGCTAGTTGTTGGGCGTCATGCCCACCTTCAGCATGCGCTCCCGCCACATCGTCAGGTGGCCGGCGACGCGATCGCGGGCCTCCTCGGGAGTGCTGGTCTACGTCGTCATCCCGAACTCGGCGAGTTCGATACCCAGCGATGGATCGGCCATCGTGGCAACGATCTGGCGGTTCCATTCGTTGATCAGGTCGGGCGCAGTCTTCGAGGATGCGAAGAAGCCGAACCATTCGAGATCCTCGAGGCCCGGGTAGCCGATCTCGCGCGCGGTCGGCACATCGGGAAGGTTCGGCAGGCGCTTGGGTGCGGTTGTCATCAGCAGCCTCAACCGTCCGCCGCGGTGATGCTCCAACATCGACGTCAGCCCCGAGATCGCGGCAGGCAATCTGCCATCCTTGAGGTCGGCCAGCATGGGATTGGCGCTGCGATAGGATGCGGCGGGCTCGAACGTCAGGTCGGCATCCTTGCCGATCATGGCGCTGAATATCTGGATGAACGTGTCGCTCGCCGTGCTGCCGAGCTTGCGGCGCTTGGGGTCGTCAGACTTCGCCCATTTGACGTATTCCTCGAAGGTGCGGACACCGGTCGCCGGCGATACCGCAAATCCGATCGGCCAGGTGCCAGCAATGGTGATCGCCGACAGGTCGGTCAGCGGATCGAAGCCGAAGCCCGGCGGCACCAGCGAGCCAACCAGGGTGGTGGACGGCATGAAGGCCAGCACGGTGCCTTCGCCCGCATCCTTCTTCAGCATCTCGCCGGGCGCGGCGCCCGGGCCGCCGGGGCGGTTGATGACGGTGACGTGACGGCCGATTCGGCGCTCGATCGGCACGGCGATCTTGCGGGCGATGAAATCGATTCCGCCTCCCGTGACGAAGCCGACCAGCAGCTGCACCTGCTTGTCTGGAAGAGTCGTCTGGGCGCGCGCCGACACAAGCGGCGCGACCGCAGCTCCCGCCAGAAGCGTTCGCCTGGCCAAATATCCTGTTTTCATAGCCCCACTACGCCGCCCCACCGCGGCGCCGGTCAGGATGCCGCAGGAGCGTAGGACGCTGCAAGTTGCCGCGACACCAATCGTGCGTAAAGCCCGCCGCGGGCAAGCAATTCGCCGTGATTGCCGCTTTCGGCAACCCGGCCCTGGTCCAGCACGACGATCAGGTCGGCATCGCGCACGGTCGACAGCCGGTGGGCGATCACGATGGTCGTCCGGTCCGACTGCAACAAGTCCAGGGACCGGCGCACCGCCTGCTCGTTGACCGCGTCGAGGTGCGAGGTGGCCTCGTCGAGGATCAGGATCGGTGCGTCCTTCAGGAAGGCGCGTGCGATCGCGACCCGCTGGCGCTGGCCGCCGCTCAGGGAGGTGCCGCGCTCGCCGACCGGAGAATCGAGCCCCTTCGGCAGGGTCGCAACCAGCGGCCCGAGCGAGGCGTGCTCGACTGCGGCCTGCAGCTCGAGTTCGCTGGCATAGGGCCTGGCGATCAGAATGTTGGCGCGCAGCGTGTCGTTGAACAGATAGGTGTCCTGCGCCACCAACGCGATCATGCGGCGCAGCGCGTCGAGCTTGTAGTCGCGCAGGTCCTGTCCGTTCAGGACGATGCGGCCGGAATCGGGATCCCAGAAGCGCATCAGCAGTTGCGCCGTGGTCGTCTTGCCGGCGCCGGAGGTGCCGACCAGCGCCACGGTCTTCCCGGCCGGAATGACGAAGCTCGCCGCACTCAGCGCCGCCCGGTTCTGACCGGGATAGGAGAAGGTGACGTTCTCCAGCGCCAGGCTGGCGGGGCCGGGACGCGGTGGCACGCCCTTGCCGTCGCGTACCGGGATCGGCTCGTTGGCGAGCGCGTAGACGCGCCGGGTGGCGCCCAACGTATCGGCGAGTTGGCGGCCGATCTGGGCGATCTCCGAGACCGGCAGGAAGGCCGCCATGGCGAGGATGGTGAGCAGGGGCAGCAGGCCGGCATCGATTCGGCCCTGCTGCGCAAGGACGGCTCCGCAGACGACGACCGCGAGGCCGCCGAGACCTGTCAGGACTTCCAGGATTGCGTGCTGCAGGGTGAGCTCGCGGAAGAAGGGCAGGCGCAGCTCGATGTGACGCTGCGACAGCTCATCGAGGCGGTTGCCGCGCCTGGTTTCCTGCTGGAAGGCCACGATCTCCCCCAGGCCCTGCACCGAATCGACGGCAAAGGCGCCGAGCTCGCCCGCTGCCTCGCGAGCCTGGCTACCCAACCGATCGACGCGCTTGCGCATCAGGAAAGGACTGAGGCCGACCGCGAGCAGGAACGGCAGCAGCGCCGCCGCGAGCCACGGACTCTCGAAGGCCAGGACGGCGATCACTGCCGCGGGCACGAGGATGGCGACGAAGGCCGGCGCCACAGTGTGAGCGAAGAAATATTCGACCAACTCGATGTCGTGCGTCGCCAGTGCCATCAGATCGCCGGTGCGCCGGCGCGTGAGATAGGCGGGCGCCAGCGCCTCGAGCTTGCGAAAGGCATCGATGCGCATCACCGCCAGCAGTCGGAACGCCATGTCGTGGGCCAGCCAGGATTCCAGCCAGTGCAAGGCACCCGAAAGCGGCGCCAGCAGCGCTAGCGCGACGGCGTAGCCCAGCCACGGCGTGCCGTTCTTGAGGCAGAGCACGATCAGCGCCGACAGCACGCCGACGCCGATGAAGGCTAGGACGCGCAACACACCGAAGGCGAAGGTTGCGCCCAGTCGGCCTTTCCACGGCAGCGCCACCTTCATCAGCGCGGCCACGACCTGATACCAGGTGAGGCCCTCGGCCTTGATGATGCCCTCGGTCAGCGCCTTGGCCGCGCCGCCTGGCGTACTCGCGATGGTTTCGGTCCGGGCCGCACCGGCCGGTGCGCCGTCGGCGAGGGCGTCGGTCGCCGACGACTCGTGCACCTGTTCGGCCATCAGCCCGGCATAGACGCCGCCCTTCGCCATCAATTCGGAGTGGGTGCCTTCCTCGGCGACGCGGCCACCATCGAGCACGATGATGCGGTCGCAGCCGATTACGCTCGACAGGCGATGCGCGAAGACCAGCGTGGTGCGACCCTGCATCAGCCGATCCAGGGCCTCCTGGATTGCCGCCTCGTTCTCGGCGTCGACGGCGGAGAGCGCCTCGTCGAGCACCAGGATCGGCGTGTCGCGCAGCAGCGCGCGGGCGATGGCGAGCCGCTGTCGCTGGCCGCCCGACAGCTTGATGCCTTTCTCGCCGATCACGGTGCCATAGCCTTGCGGCAGGGAGACGATGAACTCGTGGATGTTGGCCGCGCGGGCCGCGGCCTCGAGCTCCCCCTGGCTGGCCTCCGGCTTGCCGAGCCGGATGTTGTCCTCGACGGTGCCGTGGAACAGGAACGTGTCCTGGTTGACGACCGAGATCAGTGAGCGGATCTGTTCGAAGGAAAGGTTGCGCAGGTCTTCGCCGCCGAGGGTTACGCGGCCTTGGTCGGGATCGTAGAAGCGCAGCAGCAGGCGCACGACCGACGACTTGCCGCCGCCTGAGGGACCGACGATGCCGAGCCGCTCGCCGGTGCGGGCACGGAAAGTCAGGCTGTCGTGTACCGTGCGCCGCGTGCCGGGATAGGTGAAGCGCACCTCTTCGAAGGAGATCGTCGGATCGAGCGCACGGGCCGTGGCCGTCGTCCCGGCGTCGGCGACCGAGGGCTTGTCGTCGAGGATGCGGTAGATGCCTTGCGCGGCCGACAGGCCGACCATGCCCTGGTGGAGCACGCTGCGCAGCTCGCGCATTGGCCGGAAGATTTCGACGCCCAGCATCAGGATGACGAGAAGGGAGGTCAGCGCCATCGCGCCGCTCTCGACCCGCACCGCGCCGTAGATCAGCGCGGCGGCCGCACCGATCGCGATCGAGCTGTCGGTGATGCCGCGCGCCAGCGCGTTGGTCGCCAGCACCCACATCGTCTTCTGGAAGACGTCCTGCGCCTCGATCTCGAGCTTGTCGGCGCGCGCCTTGCCCTGGCCGAAGGCCTTGAGCGTCGCAAGCCCCTGGATCGAATCCAGGAATTCGGCGGCGAAGGAAGCGTAGGCACGCTGCCGGCGGGCCGAATTGCGGACGTCGAGCTTGTGCCACAGGCCGGGCGCCAGCAGCGCGACCAGGGCGGCGGCGAGCATGACCAGCGCGACCGGCAGATCGATGAAGCCGACCACGGCGAAGATCAGCAGCGGGGACAGGAGGGCGATCAGAAACTGCGGCAGGAACTGGCCGAAATAGGTCTCGAGCTGCTCGACGCCGTCGATCATCGAGAGCGTCAGCCCGCCCGAGCGTTGGCGGCCGACGGTGCCGGGGCCGAGCTTGGCGATCTTGTCGTAGAGGATGCGGCGCAGCCGCTTCTGTACCCGCGCCGCCGTCTCGTGCGCCAGCACGGCGCGCCAGTGCTCGGCGCCGCCGCGCAGCACCATGACCAGGGCGATCAGCGCGACGGGCAGCATCAGCTCGGCGGCCGGCTTGCCGGCAAAGATCTGGCCGATCAGCCAGCCCAGCAGCCCCAGCCGTGCCACGCCGAAGGTGACGCCTAACAGACCGACGGCGACCGTGGCGCCGATGCGGGCGCGCACGCCTTGGGTGAAGACCAGAATACGCGGTTCGATATGCATCTTTGTCTACGCTACGGGCTGCCGCCGGTGTCGTCAGTCCTCAATTTCGTGCGTCTGGACCTAGTTTTTCTCGCTTCGGAGGCATTCATTCCGGGGCGTCGCGTCCCGTCGGACGGGAATTCACAGGGTACGCGTAGATGAATTCCGGCACTGTCCCCGATGAGATGGAAGCGCGGCAATGGTGCGACTTGAACCGATCGACTAGAAGAAGCTCCACGAAAGGGAGGTTCCTTCGATGCTTCGTCGTTCGATTATTGCAGTTGCCGGCGCCACTGTGGCCGGAGTCGCGTTGGTCGGGTCGGGTGCTGCCCAGCAGCAGCCGATCAAGATCGCGCTGATCGCCAGCAAGACCGGTCCGCTGGAAGCCTACGCGCGTCAGACCGAGGCGGGCTTCATGCTCGGCCTTGAATATGCGACGCAGGGCAAGATGGAGATCGATGGCCGCAAGATCCAGGTCATCGTCAAGGACGACCAGTTGAAGCCGGACATGGGCAAGGCCGCTCTCGAGCAGGCCTATGGCGACGACAAGGTCGACATCGCCGTCGGCACCACCGGCTCGCCGATCGCGCTGGCGATGCTGCCGGTCGCCGAGGAGTACAAGAAGATCCTGCTGGTCGAGCCTGCGGTCGCCGACCAGATCACCGGCGACAAGTGGAACCGCTACATCTTCCGCACGGCGCGCAATTCCTCGCAGGACGCGCTCGCCGCCGCCGCGACGCTGAAGGACGAGGGCATCTCGATCGCCACGCTGGCCCAGGACAACGCCTTCGGCAAGGACGGCATCGCCTCCCTGAAGGAAGCGCTCGCCGCCGTCGGCTCCAAGGCCAAGGTCGTGCATGAGGAATACACCCCGGCACAGACCACCGACTTCACTGCGCCCGGCCAGCGCCTGTTCGATTCGCTGAAGGACAAGCCAGG
This sequence comes from uncultured Reyranella sp., assembly GCA_964480235.1. Lineage (GTDB taxonomy): Bacteria > Pseudomonadota > Alphaproteobacteria > Reyranellales > Reyranellaceae > Reyranella. Next base: position 37,188 of record CAYZQZ010000003.1, read on the forward strand.
CCGCAAGATCATTGCCGTGGTGTGGGCCGGCGCCCATCCGCTGCCCAAGCTGATGGACCTCAAGCCCGAGCGCTACAACATCGAGATCGCCCCGGGCGGCAACATCCTGCCGGTAATGGCCGGCTGGAAGCAGTTCCCCGGCCTCGAAGGCGCCATCTACTACTATTGGGGTTTTCCCAAGAACCCGGTGAACGACTGGCTCGTCGCCGAGTACAAGAAGAAGAACAACGGCGCGCCGCCGGACTTCTTCGTCGCGGGCGGCATGAGCGCCGCGCTCGCCGTCGTCGAGGCGATCAAGAAGGCCAAGAGCACTGACACCGAGAAGCTGATCGCCGCCATGGAGGGCATGAGCTTCGACACGCCCAAGGGCAAGATGACCTTCCGCAAGGAAGATCATCAGGCGATGCAGGTCATGTACCAGTGGCGCATGAAGAAGGATCCGCCGGATAACTACGATCTGCTCGAGCTGGTGCGCGAGATTCCGGCCGACGAGATGAAGCTGCCGGTGAAGAACAAGAAGTAGGGCTTCACCCCTCAGCCGACCTCTCCCCCTCAGGGGGAGAGGTGAGGGGCTACGCAGCTCTCCCATGCTCGAGACCGACTCCCTCACCATCCGCTTCGGCGGCCACGCGGCCGTCGACGGGGTGAGCTGCGCCTTCCAGCCCGGTACCCTGACCTCGATTGTGGGACCCAACGGCGCCGGCAAGACGACCTATTTCAACCTGATCTCCGGCCAGTTGCCGGCGACCTCGGGCAAGGTGTCGCTGAACGGCCGCGACATCACCGCAATGCCCGCGCCGCAGCGCGCGCGGCTGGGGCTGGGCAGGGCGTTCCAACTCACCAACCTCTTCCCCAATCTGACGGCGCTCGAGAACGTGCGGTTGGCGGTACAGGTGCGGAGCGGCAAGGGGCTCGACCTGCTGAGCCGCGTATCGCGCCACCGCGAACTGGCCGACCTTGCGCGCGAACATCTCGCCGCCGTGTCGCTGTCCGACCGCGCCGATGCGGTCGCCGCCACCCTGAGCCACGGCGACCAGCGCAAGCTCGAGGTCGCAATCCTGCTGGCACTCGAACCCGACATCTTCATGTTCGACGAGCCGACCGCCGGCATGAGCGTCGACGACGTGCCGACGGTGCTGGAGATCATCGCGGCCATCAAGGCGCGCGGCGACAAGACCATCCTGCTGGTCGAGCACAAAATGGACGTGGTGCGCTCGCTCAGCGACCGCATCGTCGTGCTGCACCAGGGCAAGCTGGTGGCCGACGGCAAGCCCGCCGACGTGATCAACTCCGATATCGTCCGCGAGGCCTATCTCGGCGGAGCGGCGAATGGCTGACGCGCTCCTGTCGCTGCGCGGCGTGAAGACCGATATCGGCCGCTACCACATCCTGCACGGCGTCGAGTTCGACGTGGCCGAAGGCGGGCTCACCATGCTGCTCGGCCGCAATGGTGCCGGCAAAACGACGACGCTGCGCACCATCATGGGCCTGTGGCGCGCCGTGGCCGGCGAGATTCGCTTCGACGGTCGCGATATCGCGCACCTGCCGACGCCCGACATCGCGCGGCTGGGCATTGCCTATGTGCCCGAAAGCATGGCGATCTTTGCCGACCTCACGGTGCAGGAAAATCTCGTGCTGGCGGCGCGCTCCGGCCCGCCCGATGCCCGGCGCCTCGACTGGATCTTCAGCCGCTTCGAGGCGCTGAAGCGCTTCTGGACGCTGCCGGCCGGCAATCTCTCTGGCGGCCAGAAGCAGATGCTGGCGGTGGCCCGCGCCATCGTGGAGCCGCGCAGGCTTTTGCTGATCGACGAACCGACCAAGGGGCTGGCGCCGGCCATCATCGCGAACATGATCGACGCCTTCCGCGAACTGAAGGACGGCGAGGCGACCCTGCTGGTGGTCGAGCAGAATTTTGGCTTCGCGCGGCAGCTCGGCGACGCCGTCGCCGTCATGGATGACGGCAAGGTCGCGCATCGCGGCAGCATGGCGTCGTTCGCGGCTGATCAGGCCTTGCAGCAGCATCTGCTCGGCCTCGGCATGGATACCCACCAATGAAGCGCGACTGGTTGCCATTGCTGCTCTTGCCGGCCCTCGCCGTGGCGGCCTTCCCGTTCGTGGGCTCCGCCAGCAGTTTCATGACCCTTACCGTGGCCGGGCTGGCCATGGGGCTGATGATTTTCATCATGGCGTCCGGGCTGACGCTCACCTTCGGCCTGATGGATGTGCTCAATTTCGGCCATGGTGCCTTCATCGCCGTCGGTGCCTTCGTGGCGGCCAGCGTCATGCTGGCGCTCGGTCCGTGGATGGCCGCCAGTTCGGCCGGGTTGAACCTGTCGGCCGTCGGCGTGGCCATCCTTGCAGCCATGGCGGTGAGCGGCGTGCTCGGCTGGGCGTTCGAGCGCGTGGTCGTGCGGCCGGTCTATGGCCAGCACCTCAAGCAGATCCTGATCACAACCGGAGGTCTGATCGTCGCCGAGCAGTTGCTCAAGGTCATCTGGGGGCCCGAGCAGATCACGCTCACCCGGCCCGAGGCGCTGCGCGGCGCCTTCCTGCTGGGCGACATCGCCGTCGAAAAGTATCGCGTGCTGGCGGTCGTGATCGGACTCGCCGTCTTTGCCGTCCTGTCGCTGACGCTCAACCGCACCCGCATCGGTCTGCTGATCCGGGCCGGCGTCGAGAACGGCGAGATGGTCGAGGCACTGGGCTATCGCATCCGCCGCCTGTTCGTCGGCGTTTTCGTCGCGGGTTCGGCCCTGGCGGGTCTGGGCGGCGCGATGTGGGGCCTCTACCAGGAGACGGTCACCGCCGCGATCGGCGGCCAGGTGATCGTGCTTGTGTTCATCGTCATCATCATCGGCGGCCTGGGCTCGGTCGGCGGCTGCTTCGTCGGCGCGCTTCTGGTCGGCCTCACGGCCAACTACGTGGGCTTCCTGGCCCCCAAGGTGGCACTGGGCTCCAACATCCTGCTGATGGCGCTGGTCCTGCTGTGGCGGCCGCAGGGCCTCTATCCCGTGGCGAAGAGGTAGCCCGCATGTTGCGCGTGCTCCTCTCCGACGACCTGCCGCGCAGCCGCTGGCTCAGCGTCATGCTGGTCGCCATCCTGATCGGCCTGGCGCTGGCGCCGTTCCTGTTCCCCGGCGCAAAGTCGTTGAACGTGGCGGCCAAGGTCTGCGTCTTCATCGTGCTGGCGGCGAGCTTCGACCTGCTGCTGGGCTACACCGGCATCGTCTCGTTCGCCCACACCATGTTCTTTGGCATCGGCGCCTACGGCGTGGCGATTGCGCTCACCCGGATGGGGGCGGGCTGGGATGCCGTCGCGGTGGGTGTCGTGGCCGGCCTGGTCGTGGCGCTGGTGCTGGCCGTCCTGATCGGCCTTTTCAGCCTAAGGGTACGCACGATCTTCTTCGCCATGATCACGCTCGCCGTGGCCTCGGCCTTCCTGATCCTGGCGTCGCAGCTCTCGGACGTCACCGGGGGCGAGGACGGGTTGAACTACCGGCTGCCGGCGGCGCTGCGGCCGTCCTTTTCCGTCGCCGACGGCACCTTGTTCGGCGTGCGCCTGAACGGAAGGCTGCTCGACTACTACCTCGTCTATGTCGTCTCGCTCGCGCTGGTCCTGGCGCTGCTGCGCATCGTCAATTCGCCGTTCGGCAGCGTGCTGATGGCAATCCGCGAGAACCCGTTCCGCGCCGAGGCGATCGGCTACCGCACAGTGGTCTACCGCACTGCCGCGAGCTGCATCGCCGCGGTGACGGCGTCGCTGGCCGGGGCGCTGCTGGCACTGTGGTCGAGCCAGACCAATCCCGACACGACCTTGAGCTTCGAGATCATGGTCGACCTGCTGCTGATCGTGGTGATCGGCGGCATGGGAACGATGTACGGCGCGGTGATCGGCGCCGTCCTGCTGGTGCTGGCGCAGAACTACCTGCAGGA